>NZ_JBANAZ010000005.1:0-204202 GCF_059803455.1 Bradyrhizobium sp. UFLA05-108
CGGTGCCGAAGTCCTGCCGCGCAGTCTGGAAGTCGCGGTTGACGAAGCCGTACCAGTTCTGGCGCGGGATCCCGGCCTCGGTGACCGGCACGTTGCCCTGCTTGTAGTAAGGCACCCCGAAATCCGGCAAACCGCTGAGATCGGTGTGCACGTAATTCGTCGTGATCTTGAGATCGCTCGTCGGGGTGTACTTGGTCGAGACGAAGGTGCCCCAACGATCGTCGGTCACGTAATTGCGGCCGGCAACGTTGGCATCCTGGAACAGTCCACCGGTGCGGACCGAGAAAGTCGGGTCGATCACCTGGTTGACGTCGAGCGTAACGCGCTTGGTCATGTCGGTGCCGAACTCGGTATCCATCCGCTTGAAGTTCTGGTCACCCGCCTGCTTGGTCACGATGTTGATGGCGCCGCCCGCGGTCCCGCGTCCGGCGTAGGACGAAGCCGGCCCGCGCAGGATCTCGATCTGCTCGGTGAAGAAGTTCTCGCGGATGCTGACGGCGGGATCGCGGATGCCGTCGATGAAGACGTCGTTGCGCGCATCGAAGCCGCGGATGAAGAAGCGGTCGCCGAACGCGTTGCCACCCTCGCCGGAGCCCAGCGTCACACCGGCGGTCGAGCGACCGATCTCCTTCAGCGTCGTGGCGTTCTTGTCCTCCAGCACTTCCTTGCTGAGCACGGTGATGGTCTTCGGCGTGTTCAACATCGGCTCGGGAAACTTGCCCGAGGCCTGCACGTGATCGACCTTGTAGGGAGCTGCTGGATCGGCATACGGATTGCGGTCCGGCGCGCCTGCGCTCTGGGACGGCGCGGCTGCGGCCTGTTGCGCCTGCTGGCGCTGCGCCGCGCGGCGAAGCGCATTGCGCGCACGAACCTGCTCCGGCGACGGTTTCGATGCGGCAGGCCGCGGGCGCTCGACGGGCGCATCGACACTGACGGGGGGAAGATTCGACTGCTGCGCTTCGGCCGCCCCCGAAAACGATGCCGCTGCAATCAAGCCAGCAACAGTCGAAACCGCCCTGCCGGAATTTCCATCACACTTGTGTCCAACCGAATCGATCGCAGCGATCGAACGCAGCGATCGCGGCGCTACCACCAGCCCCATTCCAATGCACCCCAATTTCAATTTTCTGATCGTTGACGCGCAACATGTGCGTCAAGCGATGGGGCGGTGCTATCGATCGGAAAAAATTGGGTCAATGCGAAGCGCGCACGAAACCGCTTGAATACCTCCAGATCAAATCAATTCTAAAATTCGAGTCTGATATTGCTCTAAACTAGCGCGACAAAGTGATGCAGCAGGCCGATACGCATCTTGCGCTTGGGCACTTACATGTAGCAGCCCATCAATCACTGCTCGGCGGCTTCATCAGCGAGAACAATTCGTCGACCGTTTGCTGTGCGACGGAACGAACGCGATCAGTATCGTCCATGCCGGCGATGTTGACGCCCTTCACGACGGCTTTGATCTCGTCGCGAAAGTCGGTCAGGAAGCGTAAGGGATCGCCCTGTTCGTTGGCGACGCGCGCGATCAGGCCCGCGATCAGAATCTGACACGCGATCAGCTTGCCGTTCAGCTCGTCCATCATGCGCTCCCGTTGTGCGGCGGTGATATGGACGACGTCGCATGGGCTGACAACGGAAACACGGCGCGATCTATTTAGAACCGTTCTGGCGAGGGCGGCGCAGCCACATCCGAAAGGTCTCCCCTTCAGCATCGGCGCAGCGGATCGCGCACGCGGTGCGCGACTGGCGAAACCTTTGCACGTTGATCGATGCTACTGCCCGACAAGCTGCTCAACGGAGCGGCTGTTCACGATACGCGCACGCCGCCCGGATCGGATGCAAAGCTTTCCGATTGTTTAGGATTCTCAAGCGACAGTGTTGTTTACACTGGAACTTGGCGTGTATTATACAGGCTCCGCGCCGGAACCCTTTCGAAGACCCATTATTCAACCTTTTGGGCAAGCGAGCCAATACGAAGCCGATATGAAAAAGTCGCGGCCGATTCTGTGGTTTTCCCTCATCGCAGCCGTGGCCGTGGCAGGCTACTTCGGCTGGCAACGCTTTTATGGTCCCGACGCCGCCAAGACCCAGGCCGCGCAAAAAGGCCCGCCGCGACCGGTCGCAGTTCCCGTTACCATCGCACCAGTCCAGCAGGCCGATTTTCCGGTCTATCTGACCGGTCTCGGCACGGTTCAGGGTTTCAACACCGTACAAGTCCGGACTCGCGTGGATGGCCAGATCGACAAGATCGCCTTCACCGAGGGCCAGATCGTCAACCAGGGCGACCTTCTGGTCGAGATTGATCCCCGCCCCTTCCAGGCCGCGCTCGATCAGGCCAAGGCCAAGAAGGCGCAGGACGAGGCGAATCTCGCCAACGCCAATCTCGACCTCCAGCGCTATACCAAGCTCGGCGAATTCGCGACCCGGCAGCAGACTGACACCCAACGTTCCACCGTCGCCCAGCTCACCGCGCAGATCGCGGCCGACGAGGCCGCGATTTCCAATGCCCAGACCCAGCTCGACTACACCCAGGTCAAGTCGCCGATCACCGGCGTTGCGGGTCTGCGCCAGGTCGATATCGGCAATATCGTCAATGCCTCCAGCCAGACGGCGATCGTCTCCATTGCCCAGATCGAGCCGATCACGGTGATCTTCACTGCGCCCGAGGACCAGTTGCCCTACATTAATGAGGGTCAGAAGGCCGGCGCGCTCAAGGTGATCGCGCTGACCACCGATGGCAAGAAGGCGCTCGCGGAAGGCAAGCTCGCCGTCATCAACAATCAGGTCGACACGACCAGCGGGACTATTCGGCTGAAAGCGGTGTTCGACAACAAGGACCACGCGTTGTGGCCAGGCCAATCGGTCTCGACGCGTCTTCTGGTGCGGACGCTGAAAGACGCCACGGTGGTCCCCGACGACGCGGTCCAGCATTCAACCAACGGTCTCTACGCCTATACGGTCAATCAGGAGAACAAGGCTGAACTGCGCAAGCTCAAGGTCAGCTATTCCATCGATGGACGCTCGGTGATCGATGAAGGACTTAGCCCGGGACAACAAGTGATCACCGGCGGTCAGTTCAAGGTGCAGCCCGGAAGCCTCGTCTCTACGGCGGTCGCGAGTTCGAATCCGGGCCAGAACAAGGTTCGACAGGAATGAACGACGGCGGGATTTCGGCACCTTTTATCCGTTATCCCATCGGCACCTCGCTGCTGATGGCCGGCATTCTTTTTGTCGGCCTCGTCGCTTACCCGCTGCTGCCGGTCGCGCCGCTGCCGCAGGTCGACTTCCCGACCATCCAGATCACCGCCAACCTGCCAGGCGGCAGCCCGGAGACGATGGCCTCCTCGGTCGCCCAGCCGCTCGAACGCCAATTCGCCCAGATCCCCGGCATCGCCCAGATGACGTCGACGAGCTATCTGGGCACGGCCTCGATCACCATCCAGTTCGACCTCAATCGCAGCATCGACGGCGCCGCCAACGACGTGCAGGGCGCCATCAACGCGGCGAGCGGCCAGTTACCGAAAAACCTGCCCTCGCCGCCGACCTATCGCAAGGTCAATCCGGCGGATTCGCCGATCCTGCTATTGTCCGCGACATCCGAGACGTTGCCGCTGACGACCGTCAGCGATGCGATTGACGCCCAGCTCGCCCAGCAGATCAGCCAGATCTCCGGCGTCGCGCAGGTCTTCATCGGCGGCCAGCAGAAGCCGTCGGTCCGTGTGCAGATCGACCCGGCGAAACTGGTCGCCAAAGGCCTGTCGCTCGAGGACGTCCGCAGCGCAATCGCGATCACGACGGTCGATAGTCCCAAGGGCAATATCGACGGCGAGAGACGCGCCTACACCATCTACGCCAATGACCAGCTACTCCAGTCCAAGGACTGGAACGACGTCATCATCGCCTACCGCAACGGCGGCCCATTGCGAATCCGCGATATCGGCCAGGCGGTCACCGGGCCCGAAGACGCCAAGCAAGCCGCCTGGGCCAACGGGAAGCGCGGCGTGTTCCTGGTGGTGTTCAAGCAGCCTGGCGCCAACGTCATCGAGACCGTCGACCGGATCAAGGCAACCCTGCCCCGGCTGGTGGCGGCGATCCCGCCGGCGATCAAGATCGAGGTGATCAGCGACCGCACCACGACCATCCGCGCCGCGGTCGAGGACGTCCAGTTCACGCTGCTGTTGACCATCGTCCTGGTGGTCATGGTCATCTTCGTCTTCCTGCGCAGCTTCTGGGCGACTGTCATTCCCACCGTCACGGTTCCGCTGGCGCTGCTCGGCGCGTGCGCCCTGATGTGGGTGTTCGGCTATTCGCTCGACAATCTGTCGCTGATGGCGCTCACGATCGCGGTTGGCTTCGTCGTCGACGACGCGATCGTGATGCTCGAGAACATCACGCGCTACATCGAAAACGGCGATTCGCCCCTCGCCGCCGCCTACAAGGGCGCCAAGGAGATCGGCTTCACCATCGTGTCGATCAGCATCTCGCTGGTTGCGGTGCTGATCCCGCTGCTGCTGATGGGCGGCATCATCGGGCGCCTGTTCCGCGAATTCGCCGTCGTGCTCGCGATGACGATCTTCGTCTCGATGTTCGTGTCGCTGACGCTGACCCCGATGATGGCCTCGCGCTTCCTGCGCGCCCATGGCGAGGTGAAGCACGGCAAGTTCTATGCGTGGAGCGAGCGCGCCTTCGACGCGATGCTGCGCGGCTATGAATACGTCCTCGACCACGCGCTGAGCTGGCGGCGCACCACGCTCACCATCTTCTTCGCCACCCTCGGCCTGTCGGTCTACCTGTTCATCCTGATCCCGAAGGGCTTCTTCCCGCAGCAGGACGTCGGCCTGATCACCGCGACGTCCGAAGCATCTCAGGACATCTCGTTTGCCGAGATGCAGAAGAAGCAGCAGGAGCTCGGCAAGATCGTGATGGCCGATCCTGACGTTGCTTCCATCGCGATGAACATCGGCGGCAGCGGACGCGCCGGCAACAACGGCAACATGTTCATCACGCTGAAGGCGCGCAACGATCGCGAGGCATCCGCGCAGCAGATCATCGCGCGGCTGCGTCCGAAACTCGAGAAGGTCGAGGGCGCTCGCCTCTATATGCAGGCCGCGCAGGACGTCCGACTCGGCGGCCGCCCGACGCGCACCCAGTTCGAATTCACCTTGCAGGACGCCGATCTCGGCGAGCTCAATGGCTGGGCGCCCAAGATCCTCGCCAAGATGCAGACGCTGCCGGAGCTGCGTGACGTCGCGACCGACCAGCAGACCCAGGGCACCACGGTTCAGCTCAAGATCAATCGCGACACCGCCTCGCGCTACGGCATCCAGCCGCAGCTGATCGACGACACGCTCTATGACGCATTCGGCCAGCGCCAGGTCACGCAGTACTTCACGCAGCTCAACAGCTATCACGTGATCCTGGAGATCCTGCCGGAGATGCAGGGTAATCTCGACAGCCTGAACAAGCTGTACCTGAAATCGCCGCTAACCGGCGACCAGGTGCCGCTGTCGACCTTTGCGACCTGGACGACCGATCCGGTGCGACCGCTCTCGATCAGCCATCAGGGCCAATTCCCGGCGATCACGATCAGCTTCAACCTCGCGCAGGGCGTGGCGCTGGGACAGGCCACGGAAGCCGTGCAGAAGGCCATGGCCGATCTCGGCGCGCCGGCAACGCTGAATTCGAGCTTCCAGGGCACCGCGCAGGCCTTCCAGCAGTCGCTTGGCACTGTGCCGCTGCTGATCCTGGCAGCTCTCGTGGTGGTCTATCTGATCCTCGGCATTCTCTACGAGAGCTACATCCATCCGATCACGATTCTCTCGACCCTGCCTTCGGCAGGCGTCGGCGCGCTGCTGATCCTGATGGCGGCCGGGTTCGACTTCAGCCTGATCGCGCTGATCGGCATCATCCTCTTGATCGGCATCGTGAAGAAGAACGGCATCATGATGGTCGACTTCGCGATCGCGGCCGAGCGCGACGAGCACAAGACTCCGGCGGAATCGATCCGCCAGGCCGCGCTGCTCCGCTTCCGCCCGATCATGATGACGACGATGGCGGCCCTTCTCGGCGGCGTGCCCCTGATGCTCGGGCACGGCACCGGTGCCGAAATCCGCCAGCCTCTCGGCTATGCCATGGTCGGCGGCTTGATCGTCAGCCAGGCCCTGACCCTGTTCACGACGCCCGTGGTCTATCTCTATCTCGACGAGTTCTCCAACTGGTTCTCCGGCTGGGGCCGCTCCAAGGAGAGCGAGCACGAGACGACCGAACACGGCACGGTCAAGGAAGCAGCCGAGTAAGCCAACGCCGCGCTTCCAATTCCGGCACGTTTTCCTCCTTTCAAGCCAAAGCGATATTTCATGCCCGTGCGCTCCAATCTTGCCGCCCTCCTGTCGGTTGCCTTGCTGTGGAGCGGATCCGCATACGCCCAGGGCACCAAGTCCAAGGCCGAGCCCAAGGCTGCTCCGCCCCAGGCCGCGCAGCCCGCGGCTCCTGCGGCGCAGCCGCAGGCCGACGTCGCGCCGGCACCGCAGGCCGGCTGGGCCGCGCGCTGCACCAGCGCGAGCCGCGAAGCGCCGTTGGAATGCGCGATCGAGCAAAACGCGGTGCTGACCAAGACGGGGCAGCTCATCGTGCTGATCAACATCCGCGTGCCCGCCGACACCCGCGTGCCCACCGCGCTGATCCAGCTCCCGCTCGGCCTCAATATCCCCGTCGGCGCCAAGCTCCAGGTCGACGAGGGCAAGACGGTCGACCTGCCGATCCAGACCTGCGAGAATCGCGGCTGCTACGTCTCAACGCCGATTTCCGCGGAGCTGCTCGCAGCGCTGAAATCCGGAAAGCAGTTGAAGGTCTCCTTCCAGAACATGTCCAAGGAGACCATCAACATTCCGATGCCGCTGAATGACTTTGCGGCCGCCTACGACAGGATCAAGTAACGGATCCGCCCCTTACCCTGCCCCCAGATAGGCCTTCTGCACCTGCGGATCGTTCGCCAGCGCCGTCGCGGTGCCGGCCAATACGCTTCTGCCCACCTGCAACACGGTTGCGAAATCTGAGACTTCGAGGGCGAGCTCGATCGACTGCTCGGCAAGCAGGATGGTCAGGCCCTCGCGATGCAGGCGGCCGAAGGTTTCGTACATGGACTCCACGACCGCCGGCGCCAGCCCGAGCGACGGCTCGTCCAGCATCAACAGTTTTGGGTCACTCATCAGCGCACGGCCGACCGCGAGCATCTGCCGCTCGCCGCCGGACATGGTGCCGGCGCACTGGTTGCGGCGCTCCTTGAGCCGCGGAAAGATCTCGTAGACGCGCTCGAGCAGCGCCGCCTTGCGCGACTTGTCGTGCAATGGCGTCGCGCCAAGCAGGAGGTTGTTCTCGACGCTCTGCTGCACGAACAGCCGCCAGCCCTCCGGCGAGAGTGCGAGCCCCTTGCGCACGATCGCAAAGGCGCTTTGGCCGGCGATCGCCTCGCCGCGAAAGCTGATCGTTCCGGCATGTACTGGGATCAGGCCTGCGATCGCGTTCAGCGTCGTGGTCTTGCCGCCGCCATTTGAGCCGAGCAGCGCGACGATGCTGCCCTCGGGCACCTCCAGCGACACGTCGGACACGCCGATCAGGTCGCCATAGCGCACTTCGAGGTGCTCGATCCGCAGCAGAAGCCCGCTCATGTGGGGCCGCCCATCAGTTCGATCGGTGTGTGGCCGGCAGCCGCTTTGGCGGCACGCGTGCCGAGATAGGCCGCGATCACCGCCGGGTTGGCCGTTACCTCACGCGGGTTGCCGCGAGCAATCTCCTTGCCCTGGTGGAACACCATCACCCGGCTCGCCAGCGACATGATCACTTCCATGATGTGCTCGACGATGACGAGCGTGATGCCGGCACGATGGATGTCGCGCACGAGATCGATCGCGAGCTTGACCTCGTGCGCATTGAGGCCGGCCATGGCTTCGTCGAGCAGCAGCACCTTCGGCTCGGTCGCAAGCGCGCGGGCGATCTCCAGCCGCTTGCGGCCGGGCGTGCCGAGCGAGCGCGCCGGCGCATCCGCCAGCCTGATCATCCCGACCCGCTCCAGCACCGCGCGTGCCTTGGCTTCGGCTTCAGCGCGATGCGTGGCACGCAGGAAGGCGCCGATCATGACATTCTCAAGCACTGTCATGCCCTCGAACGTCTGCGGCACCTGGAAGGTGCGCGCGAGCCCGAGCTGTGCGCGCCGCTCCGCCGCGAGATCGGTGATGTCACGGCCTTCGAACCGCACGCGGCCCAAGGTCGTCTTGAGATCGCCGGTGAGACAGTTGAAAAAGGTCGACTTGCCGGCGCCGTTCGGCCCGATCAGGCCGAGGATATCGCCCTGCTCCAGCGACACGGAAGCATCGTCGACGGCCTTGAAGCTGCCGAAGGCCTTTGTGATACCGCGCGCTTCAAGCAGCATGAGGCGCTCCCGCTTCGCTTCCCGGCTTGGACCGTCGCTTGAAGAGGCTCAAAATCCCGCCGGGCTGGAAGCGCGCGATCAGCACGATGATCGCGCCGTAAACCACGAAGGTGAGGCCTGCGCCCTTGCCGCCAAGCACGCTGTTGGAGATTTCCTCCAGCGGCACGAGGATTGCTGCGCCGACCAGCGGGCCGAACAGAAGCCCCGCTCCGCCGAGCGCGGCCATGATCAGGATCTTCACGGAGATCAGGATCCCAAGGCCGGACTCGGGGTCGACGAAACCGAACATCATCGCATAAAGCGCCCCGGCGACACTCGTCAGTGCCGCGCTCAGCATGAATGCGTAGAGTTTCGTGCGGCTCGCGGGCGCTCCGAGCGAGCGCGCGGCACGCTCGGAATCCTTGATTGCACGCAAATAAAATCCCATCCGGCTGTTGGCCATCCACCAGGTGATGACGAGCGTGATCACAAGGACGAGGAGGAAGAGATAGTAGTAGGGCAACGACGAGATGAACGAGAGATCGAAGATGTTGCGGGCGACCGTCGGTCCACTCAATCCCACCGCCGCACCGAGATAATCGGTGTTGGTGACGATCAGCCGCATCGTCTCGGCAACCGCAATCGTCGCCATGCTGAAATAGTGGCCTGACAGGCGCAGTGTCGGCACGCCGATGACGGCCGCCAGCGCCACCGCAATCACGATGCCACCGGGAATACCGAATAGTGGCGACAGACCGAACTTGGCGTAGGCTCCCATCGCCGCATAGGCGCCGCAGCCGAAGAACACGACATGGCCGACCGAGACCTGGCCGGCATAGCCGCCCACGATGTTCCAGGCCGAGGCCGCGATCGCATAGAGCAGCACCAACGCGCCGAGGCGCTGCTGGAACGGCGAGGACAGCAGCAGGGGATAGGCAATCGCGACCGCTGATAGCACCGACAGCCAGAGCCAGCGCTGCATCATATCTTCCCCATCAGGCCTTGCGGCCGGAACCACAGGAAGAACAGGAACAGGATGTAGACGACGATGTCGTTGTAGACCGCGCCGATCAGGAATCCCGACAGCGACTCGATGACGCCGATCAGGAGGCCCGCGACCAGCGCACCGGGCACACTGCCGAAGCCGCCGAGCGAGACCGTGACGAAGGCGACGATACCGAGCGTTTCGCCCACCGTCGGCACGATGTAGAAGAAGTTCGCGATCAGCGCGCCGGCAAGTCCCGTTGCACCCGCGGCAATCGCCCAGGCGATTGCCTGCATCGTGTCGGGCCGGATGCCCATGAGCTGGGCCGCGGTTGCATCTTCCGCCACCGCCAGCATTTTCGAGCCGAGCGAGGTGCGCGTCAGCAACAGGTGCAGGCCGAGCGTCACCAGCAACGCGACGACGCCGGCGAGCAGCCGCGAGGCCTCGAGGCGCAGCCCCGCAACCGCATAGGTGCCGCCGACGATATTCTGCGGCAACGACTTGAAGTCGGCACCGAACCACCAGAACACGGAATAGCGCAGCAGCAATGCGAGACCGAAGGTGCCGAGGATCTGCGCCAGCATCGGCCCCTTCATGATGTCGCGGATCAGGCCGAAATAGACCACGACGCCGAGCGTCGCCAGCACCAGCACCGCCAACGGCGCGCCCATAAGCGGCCCGGCGCCCATCAAGGTGTAGACGACATAGGCGACGTACATGCCGAGCATGACGAAATCGCCATGCGCGAAATTGACGATGTTCATCATGCCCCACACCAGCGTGAGGCCGGAGGAAAACAGGGCGTAGACGGCACCGAGCAGGAGCCCGCCGACGATCACCTGCACGAGGACAAAGGACATGAGCCGCGCTGCTCTTCAAATCAACAAAAAGGCAGGACCGCCGGTCCCGCCTCCGAAATCGTCACCAGCCCTTGTAGGGCATTACCGGCACCTTCTCGGCATTGCCCTTCGGCCATACCGAAACGTAATTCTCGCCGTCCTGAAGCTGGATGATGTAGGCCGACGCCTGCACGTTCTGCCCCTTCTCGTCGAACTTCACGCCATTATAGCCCATGATGAGTTGCTCGGGCTTGAGGTCCGTCGCCTTCAACGCCGCCTGGATTTTCGCGGGATCCGTCGAGCCCGCGCGGTCGATGGCGTCGACCAGCACGAAGAAGCCCTGCATCTCGCGCCCGACCGTATCCTCCATCTCCTCGCCGCTCTTCTTCTTGTACATGTCGGCGATGACGGCGCTAGGCGAGCCGGCGGGGCCAACTGCCCAGGACGAGCGGTTGAACACGCCCTGCGAGAGCTTTCCGACCGCCTTGATGAAGGACGGATCGGAATAGCCGGCATCATCCGCCAGCAGCATCGGCGGCTTGTAGTCGAGCGACTGCATGGTTTTCGCAAACAGGATCGCATCCGACGTGTAGGAGATCATCAGCACGACATCGGGCTTCTTCTCCTTGAGCTGAAGCACCTGCGCCTGCAGGTCGGTGGCGTTGACGGCGTAGGCGACGTCGATGACGCCGGTGCGCCCCTTCGCCTTGAACCCGGTGGCGATCGTGTTGGCGACGGAGGTGCCGTATTCGGTGTTGTCATGGACCAGCGCGATAGTATCGGTCTTGGCTCCGGCCGCCTTCATGTCGCTCAAAAAATCATCGTAGATGCGAACGAAATCCGGCGCGATCGGCGTGGTGCGGAAAAACCATTTGAAGCCGCGCTCGGTGAGATTGGCGGCGACCGATTCCGGCGTCAGATAAGGAATGCCATATTTCTCCGCGATCGCGCTCGAGGTCAGCGTGATGCCGGACTGGTAGGCGCCGAGGATCGCGACCACCTTCTCTTCCGTGATCAGACGCAGTGCCTGGTTTTGCCCGGTGGCCGGGCTGCCCTGGTTGTCGGCGATGACAACCTCGACCTTCGCGCCGCCAAGGCCTGCGAGCCCGGCGTTCGTGGCAAGCGGCAGCTTGTCGAGCTCGGGATGGGCGTTGTTGATGATGTCGGTCGCGACTTCGAGCGCGGCCTTGGCATGCGCACCGATCGACGCCGTGCCGCCGGACATCGGCAAGATGACTCCGATCTTGACGACCTTGTCCTCAGCCTGCGCCCCAGCCGCAAGCACAACGCACATCGCGGCCGCACAGAGCAGCCGGGTAGCGAACTTCAATGTCATGAACCAGACCTCCCAAAGGGTTTCCCCGGCCAGATTTTTAAGGCTTGAAAGCTTCGGCGAGCAGCCTGCTTCCATTTGATTTTTCCTGGCGCGCGGAGGATGGCATGCCAGTCCGGAACCAGCAAGGTGAACGCGATTGCACAATGCGGGATAGGCAGGTGCGGACGACATCGGCGCACCGGAGTGTGGGTCACCCTTGCAATGTCCGTCGCAATCGCGAACACGCTTTCGCGCTCGCGGCGCGTTTCGCCCGAGGTTTACCGGCGGTCAGTTCGCCCTTGCGCGATGCACCTCGATGAATGTTTCGAAGCCGCCGAAGATCAGGCGCTTGCCGTCGAAGGGCATGCCGGCGTTCTTCAGTCGCGGGTCTTCCATCACCTTCTTGTTGATGGCATCGCGACTTTCGCGGTCGCGGTAGACGATCCAGGACAGCACGACGATCTCGTCCTCCTTCGCCATCACCGCGCGCGGAAACGAGGTCACTTTGCCATAGGGAACGTCGTCACCGATGCATTCGACATAGCCGAGCGCGCCGTGCTCCATCCAGACCTCGCACGCCGTTCGCGCCAGCGCCTTGTAGGCGTCGATCTTGTCCTTCGGCACGGCGAGCACGAAACCATCGACATAGGGCATCACGGGTCTCCTCTGGGGGTTGCGTGCCCCGAGGACGATTGAGGAGGCGCCGTCCCGACCCCGGTCTCGGGCTTTGAAGATGGGGCAAACCGTCGCGCGCGCCGCCACCTCGCCTGCCCGCGCCGGCCGCGGTTTTGATCGCCTGGTTTTGCGCCCTTGGAGCGGCACGAAAATCCGCTCCACAGCAGCGCTTGCAAGCCTGGAGGCGAGCGGGTAGAAACCCACCACGCCTGAGCCGTGATTTGCGCCGCGCGCGTCGCCGGCCATCGCCCGACAATTCAATAAATAGTTGAATTCGTTAGGCAATTCCGTTGGGGAATGGTGTAACGGTAGCACAACAGACTCTGACTCTGTTTGTCTTGGTTCGAATCCAGGTTCCCCAGCCACACTCGGAAATAGCGCCCCAATTTCAATAGCTTAGATCGGCACCGCTGAAAGCTGGCACCCGATGGGCCGGCTGTCCACGACAATCCAACTTGGCCGGTGAGTTTGTTGATCCGTCGTGTTGATCTTCCCTCGCCCTGATGGAATTCCGTTGCGTCGCGTCAGACGAAGGCACTCAACCCGGTGATCGACTTGCCGACGATCAACGTGTTCATCTTCCTGGTGCCTTCATAGGAGTAGATCGCCTAGGCGTCGGCCACGAAACGGCCGATGTGATTCTCGAGCAAGATGCCGTTGCCGCCAAGCAGCTCGCGTGCATAGCCAACGGTCTCGCGGCACTTGACGGTGCAGAATGCCTTCGCCAGCGACGCGTGCTCGTCGCGCATCGCGCCTTCGTCCTGGAGCTGGGCGAGACGCAGCATCATCGTCTGGGTCGACGTGACGTTGCCGAGCATGCGCACCAGGAGATCCCGGACCAGCTGGAATCCGCCGATCGGCCTTCCGAACTGCATCCGTTCGGTCGCGTAGCGCAGCGCGTGCTCGTAGGCGCCCGTCTGGCAGCCCACGGCGAACCATGCCACTCCGGTCCGCGTCATCCTCAGCACCTTGGCGGTGTCCTTGAACGAGTTGGCATTCTGCAGACGGTCCGCCTCAGGCACGCGGCAATCCTTCAGGGTGATCAGCCCGTTCTGCACGACGCGGAGCGCCATCTTGGTCCTGATCTTCTCGACGGAAAAGCCCGGATTGTCCTTTCCGACGACAAAGCCCTTGACCTGGTTCGACCCCTCCTCGCGGGCCCAGATCACGTTGATGTCGGCGAAGGTGGAATTGCCTATCCACTTCTTCTGGCCGTTGAGTATCCAGACGTCGCCCTCGCGCCGGCAGGTCGTCAGCATGCCCCCCGACGTGGCAGAGCCGACCAAAGGCTCGGTCAGGCCGAACGAGCCGATCTTCTCGAAGCGCATCATGGGCGGAAGCCAGCGCTGCTTCTGCGCTTCGTCGCCGCACAGATAGATTGAGCCGTGCATTTCGCCGCTGGACGAAGAAGTCGCCCAGCGAGATCAGAACCGAATAGTCTACCGGTCGCCCAAAATGCGCTTTCAGCTCACTATTTGACTTTGATTTAAGTTCGGGAGAGCGCCGCTGCCATTGGCAACGACTCGCCGCTTCGCTGGAAGGCAGACGCTGGGGTCGTTCGTCGCGTCCAATCTATCAGGCGCTCTCTGCATTCCTTGGATTGCTATTCCAAGAGCCGGCTCCGCCACCACCATAATAGTTGTGATATCCGCGGCCCCAATGTTGGTGGTGACGCGATGCAGCAAGACTCGTGCTTGCTGTAGCGAGGGACAAAATCGCGGTCATCACCGCGGTCACGCTCAGTAGTCTCAGGCACTTCATGGTTGGCTCCATCTCTCGCTAACCGATCCCGGTGCCGTCTACGCGGGCCGGCCGGCGGAAATCGATCGCCGCAAAGCGGTTTCGAGCTAAATCCGCACTTGACGGATCTTAACCACCCCAGCCCGCAAAGGGATTATGACCCAGTTCTGGTTGGTCATTGTAAGGGTCCGGCTGATAGAGGGCGCGCGGCGGAGGTGAATAGGCCCAACCCGAAACGGGACCCATGATCAAGCCGCGGGTGGAATGAACAACGGCATGCTGCCGGTGTGCATGACGCGCCGTAGCGGCGGTGACAGGGGCACTCAGCATAATCAAAAGGCCCAGGGCCAGAACAGAACGCATGGTTTTTCTCCGATAGATCTACCTCGCACTAGCCAAGTGAGGATCGTGCTGCGTCGCCGCAACCTAGAACTCCTTCACGACTAGTCACGTCGGCGGCATCACGTATGGCGGGCCGCTTTTGCAGCCCCGCATGTAGTAACAAAGGAATAGGAGGCTCGTAACCGCGCTGGCCACGACTGACCCTACCACTCGGGTTCGGACAACGTCGCAGCGCGGGCCAACGCTTTGGTCGCGTCAGCAAGCGATGCCTTCTCGGCTCGCCGCTCGTAGTCGTCGGCAAGGGTCTTGAGCTGAGCCACAACCACCTCGTCGGTCATGGTTTGGGCAGCGCGAAGCAGCGTCCGTGCTGTCTGCAAGTACTGCTTACCTCGCTGTGAGATCTGGAAAGTCATATTGCCCTCGCGCGATTCTCCGGCAGTTCGTTCAAGGCGATTTGGAACCAGGTCAGCCAATTGCGATCACTTTCCCGGCGAGTTCTGAAGCGATCGACGCACGTCTTGGAACAAAGAGGGGTCCGCCACGAGTAGTACCGGACGAGACCAAACCTGCCGTCACAGAGTGCGCATCGCGTTGCTTTGCGATGTCCAGGATTTTCGGTGCAGTTGGGCATCGTCGTCTCCTCTTGGCTTTATCGTAGCTATTCGCCGATCTTCCTTCTTTCGTTGCTGCACGCGGTGAGCCCGCGTTCTTCCAACGCATGCACCCTAAGACCATCGGGACGAACGGCTCAATCGAACCTAGGTAGCTGTCAGCCACCTGAAGTGATCACGGAACCATACCAAGGTCTGGGAGCGCGCTCCCTCAGCCGTAGCGGCGACCCTTCACCCGCCGCGCTGACAGACCGCCGAATGCTGCGTCCGTTGATCTTGCTTGATCCGAAATGCGCTGAGCCCGCCTTCTCGTTAGCAGCAATTTGGCGCAATTTGCGCGGCTTTACTCGCAATGACAGCGCATGCGCGTCAAATCACGCGCGGTAAAGAATGGAATGATGCCGCCGATGTGAGCAATCGTGCATCGCGACGGACTGGGGCGGTGCGGCCCTCGCATCACATATGAACCGAGCCAGCGAACGAGCGCCGACGCGCGCGAACCTTTTGGAGCAACTCTGGACAAGCATTCTGTCTCGCGCTTCCGGTAATCGGCTTGGTGCTGGATGACGACAACTTTGGAGAAAGAGATGAGAAAGATTTTCACTTATGCGGCAGCCGGGGGTTGTCTTGTCGCCTTTGCGTCCGCAGCAGAGGCCCGCTCCGCCTACGATGGATCCTGGGACCTTGTCTTTGTGACGCAAAGAGGCGCTTGCGATGCAAGCTACAACTTCTCAGTCAACATCAACGATGGAATTGTCTCGCATCCGAATCTCGTCAGGTTCAGAGGCTACGTCGCGCGGTCGGGCGCCGTTCGCGCTTCGGTGACGGTTCAGGACAAATATGCCTCGGGCTCTGGAAGGCTGTCGGGCGCTTCCGGCCGAGGGTCGTGGAGTGGCTATTCGGGAAGCGCGCGCTGCTCGGGCTATTGGACCGCGCAGCGAAACTAGCCTGCACCGTGAAATACCGTGGTATCTTCGGCCCGAACCCTTGAACAGATTCGGGCCGATGTCGGTTGAGCAACGCCGCCCGTAGTTGTATCAAGCGGGCGGCGTTGTTGCCCCCACCAACCGGCCAACCATAGGAACTCAGGCAACAGGATCGGCGGCAGGGGAAAGTTTTCGATGAGCATTTTATATGCCAGATATTTTGATCCATTGCCCTATCATGGGCCAGGCTGTACCGACCGGGCTGGACACGGAGACCGTGATCTTCGAGACCTTGCCCGACATTGCAATCCCTCTCAAATGCCGACGTTGCGGACAGACCGACTTTTGGAAAGGATGCTTGGGTCAGTCGCCCAAGTGGATTGACGCGCCATTAACCGGGACGCCGCGGGTGATGCCATCACAAATCCTGAGCCTCTAAGGCACGCACCGTGACCGCCGGTCCGGTTTAGTGTCATTCGTTTCTCAGCATTCTCTGACATCTCGTTCGCCGATTCTTCGCAGTCCTCTGAGGACGATCCCACCTACAATACAACAAAGCGGACGGACGTCAGCTTTGCGCAAAGTCACGCGATCCCGTGCACGCTATCTGGGCCGCCGCAGACCCACCCAAACTTGGCGGTTTCCCACACAAGGATGTCGATCAACATTTCGGCGGGCATCACCCGGGCAAGCGCGGCCGCCTGGCCTGACCAGAGCGGCGTGAAGTCGGTGCTCCGGTTCTGCTCAGCCGCAGCACGCAGCGGCGGCAGTTCGCCCATGGGCAGCGGAAAGTCCGGCGCCGCGTCCGACCAGGGACCGACCTCGGCGATAAGGCGATTGACAAGAGCCCTGGCCGGCCGCCCGGAGAACACGTTTGTCACGACAGTCTGGTTCACCCGCGCATTTCGCAGGGCCTCGCGATGGACCGGGGGCGTTGCCGACTCGGCACAAAGCAGAAAGGCAGTCCCCATCTGCACGCCGGCGGCTCCGAGCGCGAACGCCGCCGCGATCCCTCGCCCATCCCCGATCCCGCCGGCAGCGATCACGGGCACGCTGACGGCGTCAGCGACTTGTGGCACGAGGGCGAATGTACCGGCCTGCGAGGCGACTGCGCGCTTGCGGTCAGATTCGAGGAACATGCCTCGATGTCCCCCGGCTTCATACCCCTGAGCGATGATCGCATCGGCGCCATGCTTTTCGAGCCAGCATGCTTCGTCGACCGTCGTCGCCGATGAGATCACCTTGCAGCCCGCTGCCTTGACCCGATCGACCAGCCCGGGCTCGGGCAAACCGAAATGAAAGCTCACCACCTCCGGCCTGACCTCTTCGATCACGGCGCACGCCGCGTCGCCGAACGGAGCGAGATCGAGGCGCGGCGTCAACGTTGCAGCTTCGATACCCAGTTCGCGATAATAGAACGAAAGCTTCTCATGCCAGGCACGCTCGCGAGCGGCGTCGGCCTTTGCCGGATCGTGGCAGAAGAAATTCAGGTTGATCGGCTTCGGCGTTGATCGTCGGAGCTCCGCGACGCTCTTCGCAATGAGCTCCGGCGCCATGATAGCGCAGCCGATCGAGCCGAGGCCGCCGGCATTCGAGACCGCGGCCGCAAGGTCGACCGTGCCCAATCCCGCCATCGGCGCCAGCACGATGGGATGCTCGATTCCAAACAGTTCAACAATCCGTTTCTCGGACCACATGACACATCTCCTACCAGCGACCAGCGGACGCGCCGCCGTCGACATGCATGATCTCACCGGTGACAAAGGCCGCTCGCTCCAGATACATCACGGCATCGATGACCTCCTGTGGCTCGCCCATACGGCCCATCGGCTGCAGGCTTGCGAGGAAGCCGTGCGCCTCCGGCGCATGCATCGGCGTTGCGATCGCCCCCGGCGAGACGGCGTTCACGCGGACGTTCCGGGTTGCGTATTCGATCGCCAGCGAGCGGGTGATCGCGTTGAGTCCGCCTTTGGTGAGGGCCGCGAGCGCCGCCGCCAGCGAGGTCATCGGCTGCACGGCGATCGTAGCCGTTATATTGACGATGTGCCCGGAACCCGCGAGCAGCATTCTCGCCGCCACCCGCTGTGTCAGATGGAAGAACCCCGCGAGATTGACCCCGACCATCGCGGCGAAGTCCGCTTCGGAATAATCGGTAAACGGCTTTGCAATGAACACGCCGGCATTGTTGACGAGCGTATCGATCCGTCCGTAGCGCTCGATGGCAAGTCCCACGATGCGATCGGCGGTCTGTGCGCTCGCGATATCGCCGTCGACCGCAGCTATCGACGGATCACAGCTCTTGTCGATCGAACGAGCGCTGGCAACGACGTGATAGCCGATATCACGATAGGCCCTAAGCAATGCCGCGCCAATGCCTCGCGACGCGCCGGTGATGATGGCAACCTTCCGTTCGGATTTCATATTCGCTCCTTCATGCGATCAGTGTACGGATGAGCGAACAATTATCCCTGTCGAGGCAATGTGGCTTCGCATCGCCTGCTCAGTTGTTGTCATTTCTTGCGGTGAACCGAACGCAGATCGCAACATCGACACCGGCGTCAGTATATCAGGCTGCGCCGATATTGCGCCGGTGTCTGCCCCGTGGCTTGCCGGAATGCACGAGTGAAATTGGCCTGACATGAAAAACTGAGCGACAGGGCAATATCGACCAAGGCCCGGTCCGCGTCAAAGAGCAGTTCCTTGGCGCGCTCCAAGCGCCTTGCGCTGACATGCCGATGCGGCGATTGACCGACGGCGGCCTTGAAGGCACGCGCGAAATGGAACTGGCTCAGGCAGGCAACCGACGCCAGCCGCGGCACGGTCAGATCGCCCTCCAAATTTGCTTCGATAAAGTCAAGCACTCGCGCAAGTCTGCGCGGCTCAAGCCCTTCCCGTGCAGTTGGGGTGACGACGCCGGACGACGCCCCATCAGCATGCTTCTGGACGAGTCTTGCCATCAAGCTCAGCGCGAGGGTTTCGGCGAGCAGCCCGCCCGCGGAAGTCTCGTGCTCCAGTTCGGACATGATCGCAAAGGCGATCTCGGCCAGCAGCGGATCGTGGAATCCGCCCTCGTGGCGGAGCGACCTGATCGCCGTGGTGTCGAAATCTTGACCCAAACTGTCGCCCGAGAATCGATAAGGCGAAAGGTAAAGATGCAGGATCGCCGGCTGCGGCTCGGACATGTCAATCAGGCCCTCCTGCACGCCGGCCGGCCGGAGCCAGATTGTGCCGCGTTTGGAGATGGTCGAGTCGGTGACCCCGTCCAGCGTTCGCGTGACGACGGACCGACTGCCGCGGACATCAACGCAGATCTCGGCATCAGGCTGCGGCTTGTTCCAAGTGACCGTACCGCTGTGGCTACGAAGCTCTGCCGCGAGATTCGACCAACCACGCGCAGCGGATGAGGTCAGCAGCCCGGCACCGCCATATTTATTTAAGCTGCAGTCGCCTGACCCGGTCGGGCGAGACGCTGATTCCTCGTTACCACCATATGGATTCATGCGAACGTTACCGTTGTTGACATGCCTGACACTCGGTAGTCACCAGCTCATTAGGTCAATGTGGCTCGCCTCGAGGCGGGCCGCAATTCTCGCCGACCCCTATCACGCAACTGCGATCAAGGCAGCGTAGCCGCCAGCGCTGGCTGGTCCGCCAATAGCCGCAAGAACACTCCGCCTGTGCCAACGAACGAGGTCCATCAGAAGCGGCACAGCGGATCTCTGTGAGGCATCCAATCCGAGCCGGCGTGTGATGCCGGGTTGAAAAGATAAGCTCAGACGATCTTCAGCCCGACCGGCGAGCAAATGCAGATGACACCGCACTGACCACAAGAAGCGGTGCGCATCGACAAGCGATGGGTGGATGAATGACCTTGAATGGCGCGATCCGCGCGCATTCATCCGGATTGCGCGCTGCAAGTCTCGCAGGCCACCGGGGCTCCGTTTAAGATCAGGCTCCTCCTCCAGACCCTGCATTTTGCACAATGCCAAACGACCCGTGCTCAACAGGGAACTCCCGACCGTGTGTCTCCAATGTCCTGTGTCAGGTCCGGACAGGAGGGCCATGACAGCGGTGTCGAGGGAAGTGAACAAACCGAAACCGCCCCACAGAAAACGCCGGTCAAGCAAGCCGGAAAGAACAGTGGCATCGTTCCGTGCAAGCTCAAGGCACTCGCTGGCCGATCGCACCGCGTGATCCAGCTTGAATCCGAGGTCCCAGAGGCTGCCGACCACTGCACTGATGCAGGCCTTCGTCGCCGGCGCGCAGCCGTCGGCGCAAGCCCGGCTGGTTTCAGGGAGAAGAAATAGCAAGTCGAGGTCGGAGCCCGGTGCCAGCTCCGTTCGTCCGTAGCCGCCCACTGCAACTGCTCCGAGAGGAGCGACCATGCTGTGACTACGTAGCCCAGTGGATATCGATGCAATGTGGAGCAGACCGACAACCGTGCTGTCGGCAAGCTTCGCCCGGTCGCGTAGATAGTCTTCGACTGAGCCGCCTGCTTCAAAGCGCTCACGCAAGATGGCGTGCGCCTGCGCCACAAGCGGCTGAAGGAGCTTCACCGGATCAGGTTCTCTTCCCGCGCCCCTTTCGCTCGCAATCGCGCGTGACCTGTGGCGTATCGGGGCAATCAAGGTCGCATCGAAACTGGATCTCGCCAAGGACTCTGCAACGCAACATCGCTTCGCTTCGGTAGTGAGGGCGCCATGATCCGAACCGATCGCAGCCTTGGAATTCGTGGAAATTGCAAGGGACGCAGCCAGAGCTTCTATTCCTGTCGTCATGCTTGCTCCTCGTCGTGTTAGTTTAAGTAACCTGATTGAAGCTGCGGCCGTGTTCCAAGTCTTCAACGATGCAGCGATGCGGGACGTCCCGCGCAACTGATCAGCCGAATAACCAGCTATGTGCGAATATTCCTGGACGATCGCCTTGCGCTCCTCGAAGGGCGCAGCGTCTTCGAGATTGGTATCGCATCCCGAAAGCCGCGACAGAACGAAGTCGATCACGCGTTCTGGCCCACCCTGACGATTGCTCATGACGATCGCATAGACTTTCTCCCGACGCTCCCGCTCGTAGGCATTGAGTGCCCGCTGGCCGCTGGATGTGTGGGCACGCCTACCTGCAGTACCGGCCGACCTTCCGATACAAGACCGGGCGAGTTGACCGCCGGCAAAGCCTGGGTGTTCTGGCCGGCATCACTCGGGCGGACCGGTTCGTCATCCATACTCGTCCAGGGCCGGCGCACCCTGTCTTCAATTTCGCTTCGGGTAATCCCGATATCGCGCAGCATGTAATCGCTCATGCGGGCGATTTCTCCGATGTCGTGATGAGCCGCCAGTTCGGCTTCGATAGCCGCCCTGACTCCTTTCAGGAGCGCACGGAGCCGGGTGATGGCGTAGCGCGCGATCGTGCCCCATCGCGACGGACGCCGTGGCTGAGTTCTGATGCCGTGGATCTCGCAGAGCGATTGTCGTGATTGCATTTCCATTGCACTTTCTCCGTGATCATTTTCTCACCGAAACGCAGTTTGCGTCTGTTTCCCGCACAGGCGGCCGGCAACGCGCACTCTCGTGCGCGCATGAGCTGCGGCTATCAGCCCGAACTTCTTCGGTCTTCGGCGTCATGATCTGGCGTCTCCCCTTTTGATTGAGCCGGTGGAAGGGCGGGCGGCCGCTGGAGAACCACCGCGCGTGACCTGCGACCGGTCTAGCGAGGGAAACACGTCCAGGCTCAAGCGAATGTGTGCCGGTGACAGTCGCAACGGTCACACGGGAGATGTGCATGGCATCAAATGCCGCTGCCGAATTCGTGCATGTCGCGGCGATCGCCAGTCTGGCGAGTAAATGAATAGCCGTACGGCGCATGGCGGTGCCCACCGAGGCGATGAATCGCCTGCTTGTCGGCGCCCGGTCGAACGGGATGGAGCGTCGATGCACCGCTAGCGACGGCCGGCGTGATAAGGAATACGTTGGCAATTCAAAATTCTCCGCAAGCTGATGCGAAGAATTTGCAGGAGATCCGCTACGGCATTGTCTCCGACGCGGGAAATAAGACTACAGTTGTAATCTTGGTTGCCCGTTTTGTCATTGCCTGAAAGATCGAACGTTACCGCGTGCGGTCCACGATTGCAGCCGCGCGCCTGCCGAGTTCGTCAGGCACCGTGACAAGGCGCCGGCCAGGTCCGCAGAGGTGAGCGGATGGTGAACCACTTCGGAGACGCCGGAAGCAGCTAGCAGTGGCGCTTCCAGATCCCGCGCTGAACTCGTCGCCAAGATGATCGGCAGGTTGGGCGCAAGCTTACGCATTTTCGTGGCGAAATCGATGGCAAGACTCGAGCCGGGCTGGTGACACACGAGGGCTGCGTCGAAGCGCCCGGGCACCGCGCAAGCCTGCACGGCTTCCTGCAGCCCGGTGAAGCCGACTCCTTCGTAACCGAGCGCCGCCAGAATTTCCTCGTGCCGCAGCAGGCGCTCGCGGTCGGCCTCAAGCACCAGCACGGCTTCACCGACACCGCGACCATCCGAGCCGGGCGCACGCTGAAGAGATATCGGCGCAAGGGACGGGACTGATGGAAGCCAGATGTCGAATCGTGTTCCGGCCCCCGGGGCGCTTTGCACCTGCAGCGCCCCATTGTGCTCCAGGACAATGTCGCGCGCAGTGGCAAGTCCAAAGCCATTGCCGTTCAGGCGCGTCGTGAAGAATGGCTCGAAGATCCGCGGCAATGTCGCCTCGTCCATACCGCGCCCCGGGTCGGAAATCGAGACCACGACGAAGCGACCGGGATTGATCGCGATCCGGCCAATCATTGCGGCATCGGTCATCTCCCTTGTGGCGATTTGAATCTCGATGACGCCCGGCTTGTCCATCGCCTGAGCGGCATTGTTGCAGATGTTCAGGATGACCTGCTGCAATTGCGCGGGCTCGGCCGAAACGACCGCCGTCTCGGACGTTTCGCTCACCGCGATTTCGATGTGGGCAGGCAACGATGGCGCGAGTAGCGACTTCGCTTCGGCGACCAATGTCTTGACGCAGACAGGTTCCCGCCTCCCCTCGCGACGACGTCCGAATGTAAGGATCTGGTCGACCAGATCCCGCGCCCGCTCCGCGCCTCGCCGGATGGCATCCAGATTGCGGCGCGATCTTGCATCTGGATCGAGATGTTCCTCCGCCATCTCGGTATGGCCGAGAATGCCACCCAAAATATTGTTGAAGTTGTGTGCGATACCACTGCTGAAGGTGCCCACCGTCTCCATGCGACGGGCCTCCTGCAGGCGCGCCTCCAGCCGCGAGCGTTCGTTTTCCATGCAATGCCGCTCCAGCGCATACACGATCGTATCAAGCGCCATCCGGAGCAGGCTGAGTTCGCTTGCGGAGGTGATACGACAGGCTCGATCAATTGCGCCGAACCCCAGGGCGACGGCGACACCGTCCTTGGTAACGCGCGTCGCGCACGCCCATCCGCCCAGGCCCAGGGCCACACAGGATTCTTTGTTTTCACCGATCGGCATGCGGTCGACGCGCGGAACATGGATGATTCCATCGGCGGACGGCTCAAACCGGGCCGTCAGCGCCATCGCGCGTCGCGGCCAGTCCGGTGGAGAACTTATGCCCGGCCTACACCAGACGTGCTCCCGCGGCGCGGCACCGCTCGACACAAAATAGGCGCGGTCGCAACCGATGCACTCCGACATGTCGGCGAGAGCCCGCGTGATCCCAGCGTCGATACCGTGCGGCTGCGCATTGATGAAGCGCATCGATATGCCCGCGATCACGTGCTCAAACGCGGCACGCCGGTGCAGCGCAATCGCGCGCGCCCGCAATTGCAGTCCAAGATAAATCAGCGCACCAAGTAACGCCAAGGACGTGCCGTAGAGTAGTACCCGGTACCGACGCGCCGATGCACGTGCGGCGAGCTGGCGCTTCATAACCAGTGCACGAACCGCATCCTGCTCGCGCGTGGTTGCTGCGGCGATCAACGCCTTCAGCGCGGCGTCGGTCGCCGGCAGCAGGTCATGCAGCAGGCCGCCATGTGCAATCGCAGCCTGTATTGAGGCAGCGTCGTCGCCCGGATCTGGCAAGCGTGCCAGTTGTTCCAACCGATCCTTGACGTCGCGCGCCGCGGCCGGCGATGTGTCCAGCGTGAGGTGCAGCATGGCCGCCGACAGCGTGGTGGCAGCAGCGACGACCGACGTGCGGTCCGAGGCGGCGAGACGGGCGCTGAACATACCAAAATAGAGGAAGGAGTTTCGCAGCAGTGCATTTCTGCTCTTGAACTGCTCGACAAGGTCTTGCTGCCGATGCGCGCCTACGGCCAGAACGTCGATTGCGGCCTCCTCCTCTGCGTCTGAGCTGGCGGCATCGCGCAACTGGTGGACAGAGTCATCGTAAGCGTCGGTCAGGCGCGCAAGCTCATCGTAGTTTCGTGACAAGCCCGCGCGTGCCGTCAATACTTCGCGATTCAGGGCGCGCTCGAGCCTGGAGAAATGATCGAGCGCCTCGAGCTGCTGGTCAAAGCGCGTCGAGTTGAAGTTCAACCCGCCCAGCAATAGCCAGGTCAGCAACAGAAGCAAAAATGACACGAAGACCACGACAGGCGTCATT
Organism: Bradyrhizobium sp. UFLA05-108; assembly: GCF_059803455.1. Lineage (NCBI taxonomy): Bacteria > Pseudomonadati > Pseudomonadota > Alphaproteobacteria > Hyphomicrobiales > Nitrobacteraceae > Bradyrhizobium > Bradyrhizobium sp. UFLA05-108. Next base: position 24,439 of record NZ_JBANAZ010000005.1, read on the forward strand.
CTCATGGTGCAGCTCCGACCTGCGCGCCGCGGTATTTCCCGGTCAAGGTTCCCAGATAGGCAACGATGGCCTTGACTTGCTCGTCCGTCAGCGTCGAGTTCAGCTGCGCCACGCCCATTTTGCGAACGGCGTCATCGAGTGTTGCGGCACTGCCGTCATGAAAATAGGGCGCTGTGGTCGCAACGTTGCGCAGGCTGGGTACGCGCAGAACTTCCGGCGTCGGCGATCCGAGCGGGTGGAAAATTCCGTGCCGCTGAAAGAGATTTCCGCCGATATTCACGCCCTGGTGACAGGAAACGCAACCCAGTGATTTGAACAGGTGATACCCATCCTGCTCTTGGACCGACAGAGCCTCGGCCTCTCCCGTCAGCCAACGGTCGAACCGGCTACCCGGCGTTATCAGGGTTCGCTGGAAGCTTGCGAGGGCATCGACAACATTCGCAGCGTCGGGCTCACTTCCGTAGGCAGTCGTGAACTCCCGGCGCAGGCCAGGATCCATGCCCAGCCTTTCCGCGACATCGGAGATATTGGCGCCCATGACCTGCGGATTTTCCAGCGAGGATTTGATATCCGACTCGATGTTGCGGATCTTTCCCTCCCAACCGAAGCGGAAGCTGAGCACGGCGTTGAACACGGTCGGCGTGTTGAGCGGAAGGCTCGAGCCGTCGAGGCCGGCGTCGTAGCTCGACCTGCTTGCGCCGTTGGTCCCAAGATCGTGGCACGACGAACAACTGCGCGAATTATCGCGAGACAGCCGTGGATCGCTAAACAGACGCTCGCCAAGCCTGACCTTCAAGGGATCGGTCTGGGGAAGTCTGGGAACAGGAGTGATCGGCTCATCGAAGAAGGTGCTGTTCGCCTCGGGAGGCTGCACAAGCGCCTGCTGCGCCGCCGGCGAAACCAACAGGCCGCCCAGGATCAGGATACAGGTCATCGCGATCCAGGGCGAACGATGGGCAGAACTTCTCTTGTTGCCGCGCATGGTCACGTGAGGCGACGCGCTTCTGCGCGGCAGGTTTGGCGATATCTGGTCAGCGCAATCATACTCCGCTCACGTTTGGGCTCATTCGCGCCGGGCGCGCGTGGATGTTGAAGTTGTGAAGCTCGCGGACGCGGCCCTTGCAACGCATAGGCCGCGTCCACCGCCTTGCCTCCGGCAGGGTCAGTCGTCCCGGCCATATCGGAGGATCCGTTCAATCCGGGATCGATGGAGAATTCCCATATCCCGCAGCATCCGGTCATCCTGTTCCGCCAAGGCAGCTACCGCCTTTTTGATCTCCCGCTCGCGACGCCACCTTGCCCATCTGCCGGCGACGGCGCGCCAGATCATGGTCGGCCAACCAAGATGGACCAACCGGTATCGGTCGACTTCGCCCGCAGAAGATGCGAAGGCACCGCTGGTGGATGTTGTCCAGGTTTCAAATGCGGTTTGATCGGCAGCGCCATCGCGCTTGACCAACGTGACCACGGCGCGCGCAGGAAACGAGCCAGGCGAAACAGATTTTCGTCGTTCGTTCCGGGCAGACATCTGTCGCTGCCGAGCATCAACCTCGTTGGCGATCGTCGCCACCGCCGTCGTTGCAACCCAATGCACCGAAGCGCCATAGAGCGCAAATCCTTCGATAAAAAACCCAAGCACCGACCGCCAGATAGCGTCGGCTCGGCCCATTGCGGGCCTCGTCGCCGGAAGCGATCTAGCTCCGATATCGGAAGGTTCCAGAATTTGCCCCGATCCTTCGGGTCGGGAGCCGCGTCTGTTGCGCGCGTCATTGCGCGGCGTTGGCAAAGAGCCAGATGCCGCCGGCAAAGAGGGGCCCCTGCGATCAAGCGAGGGGGTCAATGGAAGGAACTGGTGTTTCATCTTTGAATTCTCCGTCGACCAATACGGAGACTCTGATGGCTGCCCGTTACGCGATGATCAGCTGCACCGATAACTCGGCTACAACCGTAACCGCACTGCCACATTTCGATCTCGCTCAGAAGGGTTCGACCGGTAATGCGAACACATAACCTATCCCCCGCTCGGTCTGGATCACACGCGGTGCACTCGGATCAATCTCGAGCTTGCGCCGTAGACGCAACACCTGAACATCGATGCTTCGATCAAAGATGTCCTCGTGCATCCGGGTCGACTGCAATAGCTGCTCACGCGACAGCGGACGTTGCGGCGCTTCGAGGAACGCCAGCAGCAATGCATACTCGCCCTTGCTCAGCGCAACCGGCGTTCCCTTGGGGTCAAGCAGCCTGCGACCACGCCGCTCGAGTTGCCAACGGTCGAACCTGTATCCGCCCCGTTCCGGATTGTTAGCGCGTGCGAGGCGTCCCATCTCCTGCCGCCTCAGGACCGCACGGACGCGGGCCAACAATTCCCTGAGACTGAACGGCTTGATGATGTAGTCGTCTGCACCGAGTTCGAGGCCGACGATGCGGTCGATTTCGTCAGGGCGATGGCCAGTCGTGATGATGACCGGAACGTCCGAATGAGATCGGATCTCCCGCAACATGTCGAGCCCGTCGTCCTGGCCTAGCCGCAGATCCAGAATAATCAGGCTGGGTTCGGCTCCGGTCAGATAGCGATTGAGCTCGGTTCGATTTGAAGCGGGCTTCGTCGGGATATTGTGATCCTCCAGGTATCCGATCACCAATTGCCGCAACGAAGGATCATCATCAACAACAAGGATATGGCCAGCATCGGCAAGCATAAATTTGGTCTCTCAACTTTTCTTGTCAGACTGTGCCCCTGCAATTCGAACCTTCAGCAAATCCCTGCCCTCACGCCCGCTTCCCAACCGGACAGCGATCAAGCCGTATTATCTAGGACCTCCGAAAATGGGCGTCGCGTGCCCAGAACGCACTTTCTGCGGTACCAGCGCGCACAGTGCCCTCTCCCAGGTGGGCGCTAGGCGAATAGCCAAACCGCTTGCGGAATCTCCGCGCAAAATGCGCATAATCGCGGAAGCCGCAGGCGTAGGCGACCTCACTCAAAGGTTGATCAGCGCCCTTTAGCGCCCGGCGATGGAGAAGATAGGCGGCGTGGTCCAGGCGATGCGAATAGATGAATTCGCTGCATGTCGTCATGCGCTCGGTGAAAAGCTTCTGAAGGTAGCGCAGCGAAATTCCAACTTCACCGGCCAACTCGGCGGGGCCGAAATCCGGATCTGCAAGGCCATCCTTCATCGCCCCGCTGATGCGCGTGAACAGCTTGTCCGCGGAGCGTGAGAAGGGGCGCGGATCCGACGGCGCAAATAGCGCGCCGACCAGGTCGTAGACGGCGAACTGCATGTAGAGATCGGCGGACGATGACGCGGCTTCCATATCCGCGTCACGAATGAGGTCGAAGAGCAGACGGCTGGTGCGAGTTATCGGCCTGCTAACGACCCCTTGCGGCTCGAATCCCAAGTGAGAGCGCAGCGCTCTCCGCGGCAGCCGAAGCGTCAGCCACTCTGGGCTGCTGAAGCGCGAGAGATAAGTCACCGGCCGCGCCGCATCGACCAGTGCAACATCGCCTACCGCGAGTCGCGCCGCCTGATCGATCTGGCTCATTTCCGTCCTCCCGGCGACTTGAAACATTAAGAGGTAATGATCCGCGCCATCGCAGCGAACATCGCGGTAACTCCGCTCTACCCGGTGATCAGGGTAGCCTGGATCGGCGGACCCCCACCTGATCTTTACCGAGGTTGCCTCAAGCCCACACGCATTGAAGGGACGAATCAAACCGGCAAAGGCATTAGGCGTCGTGACCTCGACGTCGCGCCCGCAATTCGATCGAAGCAATGCTCGCCACGCGTCGAAATCCAAAACAGGCGCGCCGTCGAGATCGTCACTCTGAAGCATCATTGCCTCCGTCCGAGTTAAGGGCGGTATTTATGGCTTCTGGCAACATCTTGCTGCAGTGAACCGCATAAGGTCTCAGAGACGTGATGAATCGTGATCAGTTTGCCATATGCCGCATATGTTGCGCTTCCCTGTGGGAACGTCTCGTGAGGCATCGGGCAAGTGGGTCGGGTATTCACAGTCCGAAAGGCCGCGGTCATCCGCGGGGCGCGCCCGCGGAGACCTGAAGCCGGCAAAATGCGAAACGGCGACGATTGGGAGATGTTGTGTTACAGCCGTAACATCGTCGCCGTCCGACGTTGGATGCCTACTGGATGCTGACACGGCGGCGGCGCGTGACTACGGTCGCCGTGGCCTGCCGCGCGGCCGAATGTTTCGGCGCATTCACGAGCTCGCCAATGATCCGAAGAATCTCGGCGCGCGTGTTGATCCCGTTGAACTCGTCGGCCATCGAAGAAGCCTGCCTACGATAGGTCGGGGTATCGAGCACGGTTCGCACGGCGTGGCGCAGCGCGGCAGGCGTCGGCTCGTTGGTCGCGAGGTCGATCCCTACGCCGGACCATGCGACCCGCGCGTTCACGTCCGCCTTGTCTTCCGTCAACCCGGCGGTGACAAGCGGAATGCCAAAGCTCATCGCCTGGTTGACGCTGCCGTAGCCGCCATTGGTAACGAATGCGTCGACCTTGGGCAGTATCCATTCGAACGGCAGGTATTGGGCAAGGCGCGCGTTGGCCGGAATTGGACCCGGGATGGCGTCGACGGGGCGCCCGCCTGCGGTGGCAACGACGAGCAGGTCAGGCTCATCGGCGAGCGCCGCCAGCGTCGGCGCAACCAGCAGGCCGAAATTGTGATTGGCCAGCGTTCCCTGGGTTACCAGCACCACCCTACGCGAGCCGTCGAGCTCATGGGCCCAGGGTGGCAGCGGCGCCTGATCCGGAATGATTGGAGGCCTGCCGACGAAACGTACCGAGGCCGGAAAGTTACGTGGAAACTCGAAGCTCGGAACGGTGAGCTGCAGATAAGCATCGGCGAGTTCGACAACCGAATCGAACATGGGCATCGACAATGGCCCGACGCCCATGGCTTGCAGCAATCTGTTCAACCGATCGCCCACCGGCTGATAAAGGTGCTCGTCATGTTCACGATAGACTGCTGCGTAGTCGTCACGCTGCGCTCGCGTGGTTGCGGGCGGCAAGCCGGCAAAATTCGGCGCACCATCCTCGCGACGCCAATGCAAGAACGACGTGCCACACAGCGCAATCGGCGGCCGCATCGATCGCGGTCCGAGCAGCATGGGCAAGACCCCGAACATCATGTCGTCGCCGACGATGATTTCGGCCGGGAAGTCCTGCAGCAGCTGCTGCATGCCCTTGTGCTGGCCGGGAACGGCATCGACGAACACCCGCTCCATGGCGACGCGGAACCATTCCAACCCCGGCGGAATGGTCTTCAATTCAGGAGCCACCGTCGCGAAGTCACGCAGGTCGAAATCCGCGCCGGCCGGAAATGCGTAAAATCTCGCGCCGATGCGTTCGATGGGACTGCGCAGAGCACTCCCCGACAGAAAGGCAACCTCGTGGCCTTCGGCGATCAGGAAACGTCCGATCGCAAGCAGCGGATTGAGATGGCCGGTGGCGGGAGTCGAAGCAAGGAGGATTTTCATGTGATCTGTCACTCTCGTTGGTGAAACCCAGCCGCTGTTCGGGGCGTCCGAAGGGGCGGCTCATGCAAGACACAGGATGGCGCCTCGCAATTACCCCGCGACTTCAAGGACGTTCGACATGGTTACGGCTGCAATGCGGGATGGCTTTGGGAAGGCGCGCAACCGCGCGCTCGACATGACGGCCAGCAACAAAGCATGAGTTTGATATTCGAGAAGCCGGCGGCCCGCCGATTACTGCCGCAGCTCTAGCCACAGGCGGTGAGAAGCGTCTCACGGATGGCTTCCAGAAGGCCTGATATCGGCTCGTAACTCTGATGAACCATACGGAGCTGGCCGGCAAACGTGCTGACGCCGATCGTTTGTCGGTCGGCTGGAAGATTGGTCAACAGCGCCGGCCCCCAGACTGCCTTGAGCTTCAACGTCCCGTATTCAACCGCAAGCGGCAAAACACCGAGGTTCGAAATGACTGCGGAGCTTTGTGGCAGGGAAGCAAACAACGCCGCCACGCTCTCTTTGCCTGCGGTTGGCGCTATCTCGGCTGCGATCCACTGCAACATTCCGGCCACCGCCGCGGGTGAGCGCGCCGTCCGGAGGCGATCCACGATGTCACGAGCATCTTGCCAGAGCGACCTCCGCTCGGAGGTGGCAATCTCGACGATACCTGCGGTAATGAATACACCGCAACCGGTGGCTTCGCTTCTCATGATCCTGCCTAGGTCGACAGGACAGTGCAGCCTGATGACATTGGCGTCGGAAGCTGGAAGGTGGCGTGAGGCAGCCGCACAGATTGCGCCATGCACGGTCGTTCCGTTCGCCTTGCAGGATCGTAGAAGGCGGGCGGTCTCTTCCTTATCCCATTTCATGGTCGCCAAATTCGCCATGAACCTATCGGGGACCGGTGCGGCCTGAGCGCCAGCTTTCGACGAGGTTTCGGCGCGTGAGACGTCCTTTCCGACGAAGGTCAGACCAGGAGCAAAGCCCGCGATCATCTCTTCGACCGGAGGACACGGCGGCAAGACCCCGAGACTTTCGCCGGCGAGCGCGCGCAAGACGTCATGGAGGACACGCGTTGCGGACAAGGCATCCATTGCCGCATGGTGAAACGTCAGGACGATCGACGCACCGTCGGGTGCCCACAAGGCCATTGCTCGCATGAGCGGGCCTCGAGCAGCATCGAATGGCACATTCAGCTCCATTTCCACGACGGCGCGCCAGGCTAGAGCTGCCGCGACCGGAGCCGTGTGGAGCTCGATTGGATTGTCGACGCGATGGAAGGCTGGTCCTGTTTCGGTATCGTCGACGATGCAGACTCTGAGCGCGGAATGCCGCCTGCGAACCTGGTCCAGCGCCGCTGCGAGCCGGGCTGAATCCAACGCTCCGTCGATCTCGGCGACGAGGCAAAAATGCACGGGAAAGGCAAGCGAGTAAAGATGGAAGAATCTCTCGCTGCACCCGAGCGCGCGGGTTGGAACGGATTCTCGTCCCTCCGCCACCAGTCCAAGTGGTTTGCTGCCCGCGACCGTTTCGCCGCCTGCCGTCACCACGTCAGCAACCGTGGCAGATGATGAGCTTGCGATCGATGGCTGCGTCTTCGTCAGTGAGGCGCTCGAGCTCACCGGGACTCTGCGACGGCACATCGCGCACTCGCGGTTGGCGGTGCCCGACCGGCGCCCGACCGATCAACCGGGTGTCTTGCGTCAGTGACGAGGGTGCGGTCGCAGCGGTGGAGAATCCGGCGGGTGATCTCGCAATTCCCACCGTCTGCGCGATGGCCCCGCGACTGCCGAGTAAGGCCAGCACTGCCACAGTCTTGATTAGGTTTCGCATGTTCACCTCTCCCGAAATATGCGTGCGTCGCCATTTGTGACGCGGCCGACGTGTGTCTTGAGGTGCTCACCTTCCGACGGTGAGATTACGAACGCATGTTGCGGGCGGCGCGAAACGACTACAGCCGTAATCTGCCCGCGAGAGGGAAAGGCCGTCTCTGAGAGGGATCGATCGAGCACCATGACAGTGCCGAGCGCCTGCATCACTTGGCCTGCATCACTTAAATGAGAGACCGCTCACACTTGCTGACGATAGATTTCTCTTGATCTCCCGGTGCACACGTCGTGCACACGCCACCTTCTAACTATTTGAAACCCTTCAACTCTCGATCCAATCCATCATAGGCCAATTTGATCTAGCTCAGACAAGGAAGATCGGGAGTGATCAACTGTGGTCCGCTTTGCGCCAAGAACGGCCCTCCCGGCTAAGTCGCAGCTTGCCCCATACAGGAACTCAGCCTGAAGATCAGAAGCGAGGTGAAGAGAACTCGACGGCCGGCACAGCTAATTGCGGAGCCATGTTCAATGCTCGAAGCAGAAAGTGATTTGCTGAGCTATTCTTGTCGGGTCGTAGGAGTACGCAATGTCGAAAGCAATTGCTGTCCTGGGCTCCGCTCTGTTCTTCGTCATTGCGCCGTTGGTGCTGGCAGGCTTCGTCCCGTGGTGGGTCACACAGTGGGAATTTCGGCCAGCTTTTTTCGGCGTCGATCTAACCCGCATCCTCGGCGGTATATTGATCATCGTCGGAGTGCCCGGACTTGTGGATTCATTTGCCCGTTTTGCGCTGGAGGGGCTTGGGACGCCCGCCCCGATCGCGCCGACACAAAAGCTCGTAGTGACTGGCCTTTATCGCTACGTGCGAAATCCGATCTACATCGCGGTCGTCGCAGTCATTTTTGGTCAGGCCCTTTTGTTTGGTGATGGACATCTCCTTTGGTACGGCGCGCTACTCTGGCTGTTTTTTCATCTCTTTGTGGTGATGTACGAAGAACCGACGCTCAAGCAAACATTCGGCACGGAGTACGAGAGCTTTCGGACTAATGTGCCGCGCTGGATTCCGCGATTGACGCCATGGCGAGGCGCATGAAGGAATCCCTGCAAGCGGCTCGATGCCGGCTGCAACAAGCAGTGCGAGACGGCGAAGCGTAGCAAGCCCGCCTAGCGGCCTCGCCCCGTGACTGCCTGGCTGAGTGGCCCTTCTGCGACATCCGCGGGACGGGTCCAGATTTCGACCGCCTTTTTCCCACAGGGTTTGGTCCCACGCCGTCGGCAGGTCTTTCAACACGTGGCGCTTGGATTTTGCCCCGGGCACAGAATGAGGGCCAATCGCGGCCTCCCAACGCGAGGCCGGCGATTTCGACGCCACAGCGCCCTCCTCTAGCGGCGGGTCGAGCTCCACGGCCGGTTCGATGCGACTCTGGCAAATGGCGATCCGACACTCCTGGTGATCGGTAATGCGGCGCTTCGGATGCTTTAGCAGCGTGCCGGTTGCATGGTCCACCGATGTGGTCCAAAGTAGCTCACCTAGACCGTCGGCTGCCACAAAAAGCGAAGATCGATCAATAGATTATCGCGAACCTGGAGTCTGGCTGGGAATCCAAATTCACCAGCCATCGAAATTCGTCAATTTACTCATGGATCGCGCATAACCCGGCACCCCGCTGTGGCAATTTGCTTTAGAGTTGCGATGTCGCTGGGGGTGATCAATGCTTTATCGGCGCTATGTCCGCGGCACGTTCGCCGCCGCAGTCTTTCTGGGCTCCTTCGCCATATCGCGTGCGGAATTCAATCCCGCATCCGTCTATCAGGAGACTTCGGAGGTCTCCGCGCGCTATCCCGATGCGGAGGTGCACTACACCACGCCGGCCTTTGCGCCCGGAAAGCAGGATTTCACCTCGCATCGCGAGTTGATGGCCTTCCTGGAGGCGCTCGCGGCCAGGTCGCCGACCATGCGGATGGAGATGGGCGCCCGCTCCCAGCAAGGACGCGTGCTCCCCGTTCTGTTCTTCTCCCGCGATCAGAACGCGCTAGGCAATGGAGCGAAGCCGGTGGTTCTCATCATCGGCCAGCAGCACGGCAATGAACCTGCCGGCGGTGAAGCGGCCCTGGTTCTGGCGCAGCGCCTCGGCGCTGGCGATCTCGCCGATCTCCTCGCTGCGATCGACGTCATCATGGTCCCGCGTGCCAATCCGGATGGCGCTGAAGCGTTTGTCCGCGGACTGGCGAACGGCATGGATCCCAACCGGGATCATACGCTGCTGCGAACCCCGGAAATCCAGACGATCGGCGCTCTGTTCAACCAATTCCATCCGCAACTCGTGCTGGATTGCCATGAATTCACCGTGGGCGGCCGCTGGATCGAGAAAGTCGGCGGCGTCCAGCGCATCGACGCGATGATCCAATACGCCACGGTCCCCAATCTTCCGCCGAGCCTGGAGAAGGCCGAATCCCAGCTATTCCTTCCGGCGATCTTGCAGGCCTTCGATACGCATGGTCTGACGCATGACTGGTATCACACGACCGACGGCAGTCGTCCCGACGCACCCGTCGCGATGGGCGGGATCGGACCGGATACCGGACGCAACGTCGCCGGCTTGCGCAATGCCGTCAGTTTCCTGCTGGAAACCCGCGGCGTGGGGCTCGGGCGCGCGCATCTGGCGCGCCGGGTCGAGACGCATGTCGTTGCGGCCGAAGCCATCCTGCAACTCGCGGCCAGGGATCCCGGCGCATTCATGCAGTTGTCGAAGCAGGCTTCAATCGAGGCGACCACGTCCGACAAGCCCCTCGTGGTCGTCGCGCATGGACATCCCGAATCGCGTGAGATGGTGTTCGTCGACCCCAAGACCGGTGCGGATAAACCCGTTACGGTCACGTGGGTCTCGGCGCTGAAGATCGACCCGGCGCTGACTCGCCCCCGACCAGCCGGCTATCTCATCAGCCGTGATGACACCCAGGCCATCGACGCGATCAAGCGGGCTGGCCTGACCTTTCAGCTCGTTTCGAATGCTGCGGTGGTCCCAGGCGAACACTATCGGGTCACCGACGTTACTTCGGGAGTGAAGGAAGATGTGCGCGGCGACGACACAGGTGCCGGAGCGATCATCAAGGGAACTTATGCGCTGGAGAAGGCCGATATCGTGTTGACGCCGAACGATGTCTTCATTCCATTCAATCAGCCCTTATCGGGCCTTGCCGTCGCACTGCTGGAGCCTGAAAGCGACGCCGGCCTGGTCGCCAACAAGTTTATTCCAGCTACCAACGGACAAGTCCTGTCGATTTCGCGACTCGATCGTGCGCCGTAACGCATTCAGGTCCTTCGCGGTGCGCCGGTCGGCGAGCGCGTCCACGAAGCGTGCGCGGACATATGTTTGGGGGACGGCAGCCCTCGTGTTCGCAGTCTTCTCGCAAGCGGGCTCTGCCGGAGTGCCGACGGTCACGGGCGCCGACATCCCGCAGTTCGGGATCTACGAGGCCAGGGTCCTCGCCGCCGACAAATCAGCGGGACCGCCGAGCGGAACGATCGATCGCGTCGCCTGGCAATTCACGTTGAGCACCACGACGGTGCCGGCGCGCAAGGGCATTCGCTTCGGCTATGAATATCGCCTCACCGGCAAACCGGATGGAGCGCTGGTGCCGGTCAGGAGCATCACAATCTTCCCATCCGGCGGTGTGCGCAGCCCGCGCACAGGCGAGGTCTTCTCGCGCGGCGATGTCACCGAGCGCTGGGCTATCGGCAGCACCGTGCTGCACGGCTACAGCCTCGACGAGGATTGGGAAGCCGTTCCCGGCACCTGGGTCCTGCAGACCTGGGTGGGCGAGCAGAAAGTCGCAGAGATGGAGTTCACGCTGACGGCGCCATGATGCCAGGCGATGGCATTACGCGACTAGCCGCCCCTGCCCCCACTTCCTCGCAGACTTTCGGCGTGCCCAGCACCTGCAGGAGAGCGGCAAGGTTTGGACACCCCAACGGACGGCGCAACCTGTGATAGCGTGGTTAACGGGTGCGAATGCGCGCACCGCCTGTGGAGTCCTTGGCGGTTCCGACGAAACCCTTTCCCTGAACCCACGAAACACGCCTGAAACAGACCGCCCACTATGCTGGTCGTCAAAATCATACAGGGACGGCCACCATGCAATTCTTCCTCGAGCTGATCTGGGACTACTCCTGCGGCCAATACCTCGTCGCCCTTCCTACGCGGGAGGACGAGCTATGATCGAGCTGATCTCCGCCGTCCTCGCCCTCTGCAGCATCGGCGTTTTTGCAGCGCACGCGTTCGACGCCTATCGTACGTCGCACTATTGAGACGGGGCGCGCCAATTTGGGCATGATCTTTTCGGAAAACCGCTCCGCACTTTTCCGGATCAAGCCTAACGCGCCCCCTCCCCATCGATCTGCCGCCCCATCAGCGCGATCGCCTTCTGGTAGACCCCGGCGGCATTCCAGGCTTCAATCGCCGCAAAGTTCGGCTCGCCGGGCTGGTAGCCGGCTCCCGCGCGCCAGCCATGCGCCCTTAGGAAATTCGCGGTCGAACTCAACGCGTTGGCGGCATTGTCGAGATTGCCGGTACCATAGGCCAGGATGTTCTTGGGCATGAACTGGGTCTGGCCGACCTCGCCATGCATCGAGCCGCGCTGGCCGGGCGACATCGAGCCACGATCAATCAGCTTCAGAGCAGCATAGAGCTGGTCGGTAAAGAACTCCGGCCGGCGGCAGTCATAGGCGAGGGTCGCTATCGAGGACAGCATGTTCTGGTTGCCGCGCTGGCTGCCGAAGCCCGTCTCCATCCCCCAGATTGCGATCAGCGGCCCCGGTGGCACGCCGTAGCGCTGCTGGATCGAGGCAAACAAGGCAGCCTGCGACTGCTTGAGCGAGCGCCCACGCGCCACGATGGTCGAGGCACCGCGCTTGGCCATGAATTGGTCGAGGGAGAGCGAAAAACTGTGCTGGCTGCGATCGGCCGCAATGGTCGCGCTGGCATAATTGGTCTGCATCAACGCGCCGATGCCGGTCGCGCCGATGCCCTTGCCACGGGCCTCTTCGCCGAACGCACGCTTCCAGCCTTCGAAGCCGCCGGGCCCGTTGCCACACTGCGCGGCGCCGGCTGCCCCGAGTTGTGCGAACAGTGCGATCGCGCCGAGCGCGGCCGTTGCAATGATGCTGCCCCTGTTCATTTTCATTCCTCTGTTCGGGGCATCCGCCCTGCTCGCAACCAACCGACGGCCGGCATTCGCCTGCCTTCACGGCATGATCCTACGCCAGCTCCGATCGCTCAAGCCCCACCGCGCGCAAACAACGCTCGGTGCGACGCTTGACATTGGCGAGGTCATCCGCCGAGCAGAAAGTCCACCATGATGCTCTGGTGCTGTTGATACATGTCGGCGCCCGTCGCCGTGACACAGCCGATCTTTCGCGCGGCGGCGATGAAGGGCGAGACCTCCGGCTTGGTGATGACACAGCCGCAATAGGTTGACGACGCCAGTTTTGCGACGTCGACCGGCAGCGGGTCGCCTTCCCTCATGCCGGCCGGCGTGGCGTTGGCCACGAAGTCGTAGCCGGCGGGATCGATCGACCCGGCCGACGCACGACCTTTGCCGAGCTTGTTCAACTGCTCGATCAGCACATCGCGGCGCTCCGTCGCCGCATCGTGAATGGCGATCTCGCGAACGCGGGCCTCGACCAGTTCGAGTGCAATGGCCGAGCCGGCACCGCCCGCCCCGACCAGCAGCGCGCGCATCCCCTCAGGCTCTATCCCCTTCGCACGCGCCGCACCGACGAAGCCGAGCCCGTCCACCATGTCGCCATGCCAGGCGCCATCCGCGCGGCGGCGCATCAAGTTCACGGTACGCAGGAAATGCGCGCGGTCGGTGGCGCTGGCGCTGGCCTGGTAGCAAGCGAACTTATGCGGGATGGTTGCGACGATGCCGTCGAGATTCTTCAGCCGCCTCGCCACCGCGAGGAAATCGGGCAGATCGGCTGGCGCGACCTGGATGGGGACGAGGATGCCGTCATGACCACGTGCGGCGAAGGCGGCGGTGAGCCCTGCGGGCGAGCGCACCTGGGCGATGGGATCGCCGACGATGACATAGAGCCGCGTCGCGCCGCTGAGCGTCGGTGACATGTCGCTCAAGCCGGCACCGGAGAGCTGCCGATCTCGGCAGCGGTCGCATAGGTCAATTCCAGCCCCTCAAGATTGCCCTCCTTGCGCCACTTCTCGAGCAGCCGCAGGAACGCCACCGGCCCGCGCCAATACTGGCTGTTGCGCGCGGCGATCGGATCGAACACGCCTTCGTTGTTGTAATAGCCGGGTGTGCATTCGGCGAGATAGGTCTGCCGGCCGATCGCGGCCTTGACGACCTCCTCGACCCAGGCGTTTTCGGCGGCGAGCGTCGGCTCCAGCGTTCTCGCGCCGCGCTTGCGCGCCTGGTTGATCACGTAGGCGATGTGGCGCGACTGCTCGTCGATGATGTGCGGGAAGTTGGCGCTCTGGCCGGCCTGCACCGTCATGATCAGGAAGCAGTTGGGGAAATCCCGGCTGTAAAAGCCGTGCATCGTCTTCACGCCTTCGCGCCAGCGCTCAGTCAGGCTGAGGCCGCCGCGGCCATAGAGTTCAAACCCCATGCGGCGGGCATAATCGGTGCCGACTTCGAAACCGCTGGCGTAGATCAGGCAGTCCAGCTCAAAGGCCTTGCCGTCGACGATGACGGCGTTTTCCGTGATCCGCTCGACGCCGTGGCCCTCGGTATCGACCAGATGCACGTTGGGGCGATTGAAGGTGTCGAGATATTCGTCGTGGAAGCACGGCCGCTTGCAAAACGCCTTGTACCAGGGCTTCAGCGCTTCGGCGGCCGCGGGGTTTTTCACCACGGCATCGACGCGGGCGCGGATCTCCTGCATCTTCCGGTAGTCGGCCTGCTCGATCACCTTGAGCGCCTGCTCGAGCGAGATCACCGGCTCCGGCTGACGACGCGGTGCGAGCAGGATTTCGCCGAGCAGACCGGTCCAGCCGTCCTGCACCAGATCCTCCTCAAACGGCTCGCCGGAGATGACAGCGGTAAAATTGTCCATCCGCTCGCGCTGCCAGCCGGGCTTCAGGCTCTTCGCCCAGGCATCATCCGTCGGCCGATCGTCGCGCACGCCGATCGCCGATGGCGTGCGCTGGAAGACGTAGAGCTCCTTTGCCGCGCGGCCGAGGTGCGGCACGCATTGCACGGCGGTCGCGCCGGTGCCGATGATGCCGACGCGCTTGTCGGCCAGTCCCATGAGCCCGCCTTCCGCGGTGCCGCCGGTGTAAGCGTAGTCCCATCGGCTGGTATGAAAACTGTGGCCTTTGAACATTTCGATGCCGGGAATGCCCGGCAGCTTTGGCCGGCTTAGCGGACCGCCGGCGAGAATGACGAAGCGCGCACGGATCCTGTCGCCGCGGTCGGTCTCGACCAGCCAGCGGGCCTCCTCCTCCCGCCATTCCATCCGCGAGATGACGGTCTGAAACAACGCGCGCTCATAAAGACCGAAATGACGGCCGATTCGGCGCGAGTGCTCATAGATCTCCGGCGCGCGCGCATATTTGCGCACCGGCATGTAGCCGGTCTCTTCCAGCAACGGCAGATAGATGTAGCTTTCGGTATCGCAGGCAGCCCCCGGATAGCGATTCCAGTACCAGGTGCCACCGAAATCAGCGGCCTTTTCCACGATACGGAAATCGTCGACGCCGGCCTCACGTAAGCGCGCGCCGCACAACAGGCCACCGAAGCCGCCACCGACAACGACGACCTCCGTCTCCTCGCTGATCGCCTGTCGCGTAAAGCCGGGTTCGGCCCAGGGGTCGTCGAGATAGTGGGCGAATTCGCCGGTCACCTCGACATATTGCGCCTTGCCCTCGGCGTGCAAACGCCGGTCGCGCTCGTCGCGATAGCGCGCCCGGAGCGTCGCGATGTCGATGTTGGATGCACCGGCTGTGCCGGTCTTGTGATTGTCCAATGACATCGATGCTTCCTCCGGGGCGGACGTTGCTCTTCCGACAACTCACGCCAGTTAGCCCACAAAGGCCGGGATGCGCAACGCGGGCGCGCTTTTGGGCGGCTAAGGGACCATCGATCCCGTTCGAGGATGTCGTGCTGTCGTATCCCGATGTGCCGCAGCCGCCCTCGTCGCGACGCGTACCGATCCCGGAAGGCAATCATCGATTGACAAAATGTCGCCAGATGGAAAACATGATCGGCGCCGGCGGGACCATTCAGGCATCGAAGCCTTGACGGGAGATCATTTCAATGACGAAGGACACCCTGACATCAGCAAGCCGCCGCCAGAGCCTGATCGCGATGCTCTCCATTCTAGTGATCGCGCTTGCGGCCTCATCGTTCACGATCAATACGGCGGCACATGCCGCAGACTCGGGTAATCTGCCGCGTATTCTCGTGCTCGCAACCGGCGGGACCATCGCGGGTCAAGCCGATCCACGCGCAGCAGGCGCCTACAAATCCGGTCAGATCACCGGTGAGCAACTGGTCGCCTCGGTCCCGGGCCTCGACAAGCTCGCGAGCGTGAATGCCGAGCAGATTTCGTCGATCGGGTCGCAGGACATGAACGACAAGGTCTGGTTTGCGCTAGCCCGTCGCATCCAGCAGGCGTTCGACAAGAACGAGGCCGATGCGGTCGTCATCACCCACGGCACGGATACGCTGGAGGAGACCGCGTTTTTCCTTGATAACGTGGTCAAGGGCGACAAGCCGGTCGTCATCGTGGGCTCGATGCGTCCGGCCACGGCGGTCAGCGCGGATGGTCCTGGCAATCTCTATGAAGCCTTCCAGGTCGCCGGCGATCCGCGTTCTCGCGGGCGGGGCGTCATGGCCGTGTTGAACGACAAGATCCAGAGCGCCCGCTCGGTGACCAAGACCAACACCACGAGCATCGAGACGTTCATGTCGCCCAACGACGGGCCGATCGGCTATGTCGACACCGCCGGTGGCGTTCGCTTCATGGCGCAGGCGCCGGGTGCGAAGCGTGCGACCTATACGCTGCCGGCAAGCGATCCATTGCCCCGCGTCGAGATCATCTACTCCCATGCCAACATGGATGCCATTCCGATCGAGGACGCGATTTCGCACGGCGCAAAGGGCATCGTGCTCGCAGGCGTCGGCGACGGCAACACGTCGAAGTCCGCACTTGACGCGCTCGAGGCGGCCGCAAAGAAGGGCATCATCATCGTCCGCGCCACGCGCGTCCGCTCCGGCTTCGTCACGCGCAACGTCGAAGTCGACGACGACAAGAACGGCTTTGTCGTTTCCGAGGACCTGAACCCGCAGAAGGCGCGCGTCCTCACCCAGCTCCTGATCGCGAGCGGCGTCACCGCCCCGGCCGAGCTTCAGAAGGCCTTCACCGCGACCTGGTAGTTTTTTGTTCGAGCAAGATCTCCGCGCAAACGCGTTCCGCGTTTGTCGCGAGGGAAAACCGCTTCACACTTTGCGCTAACGAGGCCCTTCAGGTCCGGATCATGCTCTAGTTCAGCACCTCGACGGTCGCCGAGCGGCCGGCGACCAGTGCGATGTTGTCGGGGATCTGGTCAAGCGCGATTCGCACGGGAACGCGCTGCGCCAGGCGCACCCAGCTGAACGTCGGGTTGACGTTAGCGAGCAAATTCGCGCCCGCAGCGCGGTCGCGATCCTCGATCCCGGCCGCAATGCTTTCGACATGACCGGTGAGCCTGGTAGGCTCACCCATGAGGCGGACCTGCACCTTGTCGCCAATGCGGATGCGCGCGAGCTTGGTCTCCTCGAAGTAGCCCTCGACGTGTAGCGTGTCGGTGTCGACGAGCGCCATCACGCCCTTCCCGGCCGTCACATACGCGCCGGGCCGCAAGTCCATGTTGGTGATGATGCCGTTCACTGAGGCCCGCACGTCGCTGCGATCGAGATTGAGTTGGGCCACCGCTCGGTCGGCGACCACCTGATCGTAGGCCGCCTTGGCCTGCAACTGCGTGGCCAGCACCTGTTCCTGCTTCTGCTGCGAGACCGCGTCGGTGGTGAGCGCGCTGTAGCGCTTGAGGTCGGCATTGGCCTGGTCGAGCGTCGCGCGATGGCCGGCAAGTGCGGCGTCGGCCTGTTGCAGTGCCAACGCAAAGCGTTCCCGATCGATGCGGAACAGCACGTCGCCGCGATGAACCTTCTGGTTGTCCTTGACCAGAATCTCCGTCACGAAACCCGACACGTCGGGCGCAACCTGGACCACGTCGGCGCGGACGCGCCCGTCGCGCGTCCAGGGCGACTCCATGTAATAGGCCCAAAGCCCGCGGCCAACGGCGAGCGCCGCGACGACGACCAGCATGGTCAGAGCCACGCGACCGAGCCACCCAAAACTCCCTTTCATGGCAGAAACTCCGAAAGATAGACGACGCCGCCGAGAATGCAGACGAACAGCGCGAAATTGAACAGCGCGCGATGCCAGACCAGCCGGTAGAGGCCGAAGCGCTGCATCAGCCGGCGCAAGAGAGCGCTGAGCGCAAAGGCCACAATCAGCCACAAGAGCAGCGCCGGGACGAGCACGCCATAAATGTCGATCTCATACCTCATGCCGCAAAGCTCTCCCCTCGCTGCGGGCGATAAGCCGGCGCTCCCGGAAACAGCCCTCGCCGGATGCCCACGAGCCCGAGCAGCGCGTCCTCCCGCGCCTGCGGGTTGGGATCCTCGACGGCCGCGGCGAGCGCAGCGTCGATGCGCGTCAGGAGCTCAGTCGGCATGCCGCCGCCGGCATAGCTGCGGAATGCGACGGCGAGTTGGTCGAGCATGTCGTCGAGAACGAAGAGCGTGGATGCAGCTAGGCCGTAGCGAGCCCGCCGAAGATGTATGATGTTGAGCCCGATGCGGAGCTGCGCCAGGCTCTCGGTGTCGCGACGGTCGGCCTCCGAGACGAAGGCGATACGCTGCACGAGCAATCCCATTCGGTGCAGCATCAGGCCCGCAAATTCCGCGCGATCATGCTTGCCGCGGCGTTCGGCGGCAACCGCGAGCGTCTTCCAGCTCGACAGCACCAAGCGCTTGGCGATCCACTCGGCCCCCACCCCGCGCGCGATCCTGGTCACCACCTCCGCGGCGACGATGCCGAGAAAGAAGGCGATGGTGGAATTGGCGAAGGCACCAAAGTCCGCGCTGTAGGTGGATTGCAACGCGAGCAGCGTCGCGGTGTTGACCGCGAGCGCCGAGCCGCTGCTTGCAGTCGCTGGCCGCGCGATCAGGAGGCCGTAGAGCAGGAAGGTCGGCGCCAGCGCGAGGATCAAGACCTCGATATCGGAGATCGCAGGCACCACCGCGAACAAATAGATCGCGACCACGACGATCGCGACCAGCGACCACAGGCCAAAGCGACGGATGAAGCGTGCGGGCTCGTCCTGGGCGGCGAAAAAGCAACAGGCCACTGCCGCCATCATCGGCGCCGAGGCGCCGTCCGGCCAGGCGGTCCCGATCCAGAAGGCGCAGCAGATCAGGATGGCGATGACGGCACCGGCCGCCGACCACAGCGCGAGGCCGCGGTCGCGATGACGCACGGCCGCAGCACCAGCCTCGGGCTGGAAGGCGAGATCGACCGTCGAAATCCTGCGGCCTGCCGCGATCGCCTCGCTCAGCGCGCGGCAGTCACGGGAGAGATCGACGAACTCGCGCAACCGCGATAGGAGGCTGGTCGTGATGATCCGCTCCCAGGAAGCGTTGCCGTCGAGTGCCGCCTGCCGCGCCTCGATCGTGGCGCGGATCGGGCCGGCCGGCAGCCGCGCGTCCTCCGAGACCCATGTGCCGAGATCCCAAAGCAGGCGTTTCAGCTCGGGCTGTGCCTGGAGGCCACGTTCGCCAAGGGCGGCCAGCCGATCCTCAGTCGAGGCGATCACGGGCAAGAGCATCAGCATCCGCATGCGGATCTCGCGAAGGCCGGTCACGGCTTCGGCGTCCGCCACGCGGTCATAGCCGAGATGGATTGCAAGCGTGCCGATCTCGACAATGTCGGTGGCAAGGCGCAGCCGGAGCGCGCGGCGCGCCTCAACGGTGCCGCGACCCAGCAATGTGTCGTGGCTCAGGAGGCGCGCGTCCCTGAGCCAGTTGTCGACCCGCGCAGCGACAGCCGGGGCGACGCTGCGGGGAAACACGATGGTCGAGACCAGGCTCGCACAGATGATGCCGAGCGAGATCTCCTCCACCCGCGCAATCGCGATGTCAAAGATGTTTCCGGGATCTGAAACCGAGGGAAAGCCGATCAGCGCAACCGTGTAGCCGGCCAGCATGAAGAGGTAGCTGCGCGGCGTGCCGTCGAGCAGCGAGACGTAAAGGCAAAGACCGACCCAAAGTGCGATTGCGAGACAGAGCAGCTCCGGCGCGTCGACGAGATTGGGCACCATGGCCACCGTCGCCGTGGCTCCGACGAGCGTCCCGATCACACGGAAGAATGCCTTCGAACTGGTCGCGCCGGCGAGCGGCTGCGAGGTGATGTAGACGGTCGCCATCGCCCAATAGGGCCGCGGCAGGTCGATCCACAGTGCGATGACGAGCGCCAGCATCGACGCGGCAAACGTCTTCAAGGCAAAGATGAGGTCCGCGTGGCGGACCAGGAACGGCTCGTCAGCGCGCATGACTATTTCGCCTCTGAACCAGTCTTCGCGTCATGCAGGCGGTTGGCGCGCTGCTCGATGCGCTGGAGCGTCGCGAAGGTTATCGCAAGTTCCTCGGCTCCGATATCCTTGAGCAGGCTCGCCCGCACCCGCCGCAACACGCGATTGATCTCCTCGACCTTGGCGTCACCCGTTGCTGTGAGATGTAGCGTTTTGGCACGTCGGTCGGTCGGATCCTCGCGGCGTTCTACGAACCCCTCGGCCTCCAGAAGATCGATCAGCCGCACCAGCGAGGGGCCCTCGATCCCCAATTCGTCGGCGAGTACGCCCTGGCGCACCGAAGTTCCCTGCCGGGACAGCAACAGAAGTGGAATCGCGGTCGCATAGGACAGGTCGTGATCCGACAGCGCCTGGTCCGACTCGCGACGCCAGATGCGGCCAAGGCGCGCAATCAACCGGCCAATCTCGGCGTGGATATGGGACTGCGAGGGAGCCATGCAAATTAGATAGGACACAAACTATTAGGAGGCAACTATATACGTCGGATTATTGCGACTGATCACGGGAAAGCGAACGAGACCGACGCACCATGAGCGCGGGTTCCACGACGGAGGCAGGCCAGGCGCTGCACGGCGACAGCAGCCTGTCGCTCGTGCCGACCTTTGTCGTGGTGGCCGTGGATGCCACGGGATTGGGGATCATCCTGCCCCTGCTCCCATTCTACTCGCTGCGGCTCGGCGCGACACCGTTCATGCTGGGCATGCTGATCTCGGCCTACGCCGTCTGCCAACTCATAGCCGGACCGGTGGTGGGCATGCTCTCGGACCGCTATGGCCGCCGCAAGGTCCTGCTCGTCAGCCAGATCGGTACGTTCGTCGGCTTTACCCTGCTCGCGCTTGCAACCAACCTGACCCTGGTCTTTCTCGCCCGGATCATCGACGGTCTGACCTCGGGCAATATCTCGGTGGCGCATGCCTATGCGGCCGAGCACAGCGCGCCGTCGACGCGCAAGCAGGCGCTCGGGATGACCAGCGGAGCGATCGGAACGGGACTGTTGCTGGGACCGGCGCTTTCCGGCTTTCTCGTCCATTACGGTGACACCGCGCCGGTATGGGCCGCCGCGGCACTATCGCTCATCAGCATTTTGGCGACCGTCGCCTTGCTGCCGCCCGACCATCCTGCCTCCGAGCCGCTCTATCATCACCGCGTTCCCCAAGCGGAGGTGACACGCGCGATCGTCGGCATGCGTCATGCGTGGCGGGTGCTCGGCCTCCTGATCGTGTTCTTCTTCGTCAACTCGATGTTCCTGTCGCAGATCGGCCTATTCCTGTCGGCGCGGTTCTCATGGGACGGGCATCCCTTCGGCGCGCGCGAGCTCGGCTGGGTATTCGCCTATGCCGGCTTCATCAACATGGTTGTCCAGGGCCTGCTGATTACGCGCGCGAACCGCTTTGCATCCGACCGCGGCATCGTGCTGCTGGCATTCGCATGCATGGCGCTGGGATTTTCCGGCCTCGCGATCGGAAACAGCAACAGCCTGCTCGCCATATTCCTGACGTTAATCATCATCGGCACCATGTTCACCCGCAGCACGCTGACGGCGGAATTGTCACGCAGCGCCGCGATCAACCGCCAGGGCATGATCATGGGCCTCAACCAGTCGCTGATGTCGGGCGCCAACATCACCGCGCCGCTCCTGAGCGGCGCGCTGATCGGTCATCGGCTGTTCGTCGTCTGGGCGCTCGCGATGGCGGGCATCGCGGCAATGGGAGCGGCACTGGCCTGCCGCTTGCCCGCCTCGCCTCGGGCGCGCTAGGCGCCTGCCTCAGTTGGCGTCGTAAACCTCCGGATCGTAGCTCGAGCTGGGCTTCTTGAAGGCGTTGCGGAGCGCCGGCGACATCGGGACGTTGAAATTGATCCCGTTCGGCGGCACCGGCGATTGCAGCCACTTCTTGTAGAGCACCTCGATCTCCGGGCTCTGGTAGAGCTCGGCGGTCGCGCGGTCGGCAAGCGCCTTGAACGGCGCGTCGTCCTTGCGCAGCATGATCCCGAATGGCTCAGCCTTCGAGAAGCTCTCGTCGCTGATCATGTAGAGCGACGGCTCCTTCGAACGCGCGATCGCTACCGCGAGCTGCACGTCGTCGAGCGCATAGGCCTGCGCGCGGTCGGTCTCCAGCATCAGAAAACCCTCGGCCTGGTCCTTGGCCGGCAGAATATTGATCCCGAGGTTGCGCTGGGTATTGACCTTGGCAAGCTGGTTCAAATTCACCGATCCCGCCACCGCTGTGACTGACTTGCCCTTGAGGTCATCGATCGTATCGAGCTTCTGCGCTTTCTTAGCGGCAAATCGCGTCGCGCTAAGGAAGTGCGTGTTGGTGAAGGCCACCTGCTTCTGGCGATCGGCGTTGTTGGTGGTCGCCGAGCAATGCAGGTCGAGCGTGCCGTTGACCATCAGCGGGATACGGTTCGACGACGTCACCGGCGTGAACTCGACAGCGATGTCAGGCAGGCCGAGCTGCTTCTTCACGGCATCGACGATTTTGAGGCAGATATCGAGCGCAAAGCCAACGGGCTTCTGGTCCCCGTCCAGATAGCTGAAGGGAATGGACGCTTCCTGGTAGCCCAGAGTGATCTTCTTCGTCTCCTTGACCTTCTCGAGGGTGCCTCCGAGGTCTTCGGCTGCAACCGGGCCCGTCACAAGGGCAAGAGCGAAAAGCACGGCTCCCAAGCGCATCAATCTCTCCTGATATCATATCGACTGCGGGCATTCATGCCCAAGCCATACAATGAGATCCTGAGCCGATACGCAACCCTTCGCAAATGCTGGGCCACCTTCGCTGCGAGACTACGTCTACCAGCTATCGCGTTTCATAGGGGACGCGCTCCTTCGGCTCCATCCAGATTCCCGCCTGCGAATGCTCGCGGATGTGATTGACCAGGAAGTCGGAAAACACCCTGATCTTGGCGGGCAGCCTGACGCGGTTCTGGTAGGCGATGTTCATGGTGAGCAAGGGCAGCTCCCAGTCCATCAACAGCGGCACGAGTTGTCCCGAGGAAATGTCGCCCTGCACGATATAGAGCGGCTGGACGAGGATGCCGAGGCCTGCGAGCGCGGCGCCGCGGATCACCTGGCCGTCATTGCTGTCGAGCGTCGGCGCGATGCGGATGGTCTGGGCCGCATTGTCCTTGCTGAGCCGCAGCGAATAGGGATCGTTGGCGAGGTTGTAGATCAGCATGTCGTGGCGGGCGAGATCTGCCGGGTGCTCCGGCCGGCCCTGCCTCGCGAGATAGGAGGGAGCTGCCGCCAGCACGCGCCGCATCTGGCCGATGCGGCGGACGACGATGTTGGAGTCGGGCTCGTGCTCCCTGGTACGGATCGCGACGTCGATGCCCGCCTCGATGAAATCGGGATAGCGGTTGGCGGTGATGATCTGCACGCTGAGCTTTGGATAGAGCGCGCGGAACGCCGGCAGCATCGGCGCGAGATAGATCATCGCAAACGACAGCGAACTCGTGACCCGCAGCACGCCCTTCGGCGACAGCGCGCGGTCCGATACCGCGTCTTCGGCCTCGGCAAGCTCGTTCAAGAGCGTGCTGCAACGCTGCAAGAGTTCCTGCCCTGCTTCCGTCAGCCACTGCCGGCGCGTGTTGCGCTCGATCAGCCTCACCGCGAGCCGCTCCTCCAGCGCGCTGAGATGCCGGCTCGCGGCGGCATTCGACATTCGCAATGTTTCGGCCGCCTTGGAAAGGCTGCCGAGCTCGGCCGTTTTGGAGAAGACCTCGAGTTGAAGAAGACGGTCCATTTTTGCATAAATCGGAAAAGAGACTTACGATTTTTGGCCTTTATTTCCGATTTCTGCAAGGCAAAATACCCCAAACAGCAAGACGAGCGGCGAGGAAATCAGGAAAATGTCGGGCCCGATCAGGCACATCGTGATGTGGCGGCTGCGCGGGGAGACGCCCGCGGAGCGCTCCGCGGCCCGGCTCAAGGTCAAAACCCTTTTCGAGGGCCTGAAGGGCCAGATCGATGGCCTCACTCATATTGAGGTCGGCCTCGACGTCAGCGATGTCGACTACGCCTGCGACGTCGTGTTGTTCTCCGAATTTGCCGATCAGGCCGCCCTTCAGGCCTATGCAACCCATCCGGAGCACCTGCGCGTCCGCGAGGCGCTCGGCGACTTGCGGATCGGCCGCTTCCAGGTCGATTATCCCATCAAAGAGACCGGCGCATGATCGGTTCATTCACCTTTGAAAATCTCCCCTGCCGCGTCGTATTCGGCAGCGGAACGCTTGCGGCAGCCAAGGCCGAGGTCGAGCGGCTGGGCGGCAAGCGCGCGCTGGTGCTGACGACGCCGCAGCAGGAGGCGCAAGGCAAGAACCTCGGCGCTGCGCTCGGCCCGCTCTATGCCGGCCTCTTTGCCGGCGCGACCATGCACACGCCGGTCGAGGTCACCGCGCAGGCGCTCGCCGCGATGAAGGTCTGCGAGGCGGACTGCGTCGTCTCGCTCGGCGGCGGCTCGACCACGGGCCTTGGCAAGGCGCTGGCGTTACGCACCGGCGTCAATCAGCTCTGCATCCCCACCACCTATGCCGGCTCGGAGATGACGCCGATCATCGGCCAGACCGAGAACGGCCTTAAGACCACGGTGCGCGACGCGGCCGTGCTGCCGGAGACCGTGATCTACGATGTCGACCTCACTTTGACGCTTCCGGTCGGCCTGGCAGCGACCTCCGGCATCAATGCGATCGCGCACGCGGTCGAAGCGCTTTATGCACGCGACGCCAATCCCGTGACCTCGCTGATGGCGGAGGAAGGCATCCGCGCGCTAGCGCGTGCCCTCCCCGCCATTGCCGCGAAGAGCGACGACCGCGAGGCCCGCACCGAAGCGCTCTATGGCGCCTGGCTCTGCGGCGTCTGCCTCGGTACCGTCGGCATGGCCTTGCATCACAAGCTCTGCCACACGCTCGGCGGCACGTTCGATCTGCCGCACGCTGAGACCCACACCATCGTGCTGCCGCATGCGCTGGCCTACAATGCGCCCGCCGTGCCCGATGCCATGATGCGCATCTCACGCGCGATCGGCGCGGCCGATGCATCGCGAGGGCTTTACGACCTTGCCAAGCGGCTGAATGCAAAGCTGGCCCTGCGCGACATCGGCATGCCCGAGGGCGGTATCGACAAGGCGGCGGATCTCGCAGTCACGAACGCCTATTGGAATCCGCGCCCGCTCGAGCGGAACGCCATTCGCGACCTCATCGCGCGCGCCTGGGCGGGCGAGCCGCCGGTCGCAACCAAAGCGACGGCCTGAGGCGATGCGGCGCACGCTGATCAAATCGGCAACCATCATCAGCATGGATGAAGCCATCGGCGATCTCCGGGCCGGCGATGTGCTCGTCG
Organism: Bradyrhizobium sp. UFLA05-108; assembly: GCF_059803455.1. NCBI lineage: Bacteria > Pseudomonadati > Pseudomonadota > Alphaproteobacteria > Hyphomicrobiales > Nitrobacteraceae > Bradyrhizobium > Bradyrhizobium sp. UFLA05-108. The sequence goes on from NZ_JBANAZ010000005.1 coordinate 49,747, forward strand.
AGGGCAACCGGATCGTTGACGTGCGCACCGGCATCGAGCTTGGCAGCGGAGCGGCCGGCACCGATGTCATCGACGGCACGGGGCGCATCGTCATCCCGGGTCTGATCAACGCGCATATGCACACCTGGCAGACGGGCTTGCGCGGGTTTGCCGCGAACTGGACGCTACTCGAATATTTCCGCCGCATGCATGCGGGGCTGGCGACCGTGTTCCGGCCCGGCGACATCTATATCGCAACCCTCGTCGGCGCACTGAATCAGATCAATCAGGGCACCACGACGCTGGTCGATTGGTGCCACAACAATCCGACACCTGACCACACTGATGCCGCGGTGCGAGGTCTGATTGAGAGCGGTATCCGGGCCGCTTTCTTCCACGGCTCACCGAAGCCCGAGCCAAAACCCGGCGAGCCGCATTTCTCCGAGATCCCGCATCCGCGCCGCGAGGTCGAGCGGCTGCTGGCGGGTCCCCTCGCCAACCGTGGCGGCCTCGTCACGCTCGGACTTGCCATTCTCGGCCCGCATTATTCGACGCTCGACGTCGCCATGCATGACTTCGGCCTGGCGCGGGAGCTTGGCCTGATCGCATCGATGCACCAGGGCGGCGGTCCGCCCAAGACCCCTGGCGGCTGGGAGAAGCTGATCGAGGTCGGCCTCGTCGGTGCGGGCGTCAATATCGTCCACGGCAACGATCTCTCCGACGACCTCCTGCAACGTCTCGTCGATCTCGGTGCGTCGTTCTCGGTGACGCCGGAAAACGAGATGATCCAGGGTCACGGCTTCCCGATTACGGGACGGCTCCTGAATCGCGGCGTCCGGCCGACGATCGGCATTGATCTCGAATCCGTGCTGGCCGGCGATCTCTTCTCCGCCGCGCGTGTCGCGCTGTCGATGCAGCGGGCGCTCGACAATGCCGAGTCGCGCAAGGCCAGCGGCAGCATTCCGGCGACGACGACGATTCCGGCGCGCGAGGCGCTGCGCTGGATCACGCTGGAAGGCGCCCGCATGCTTGGCCGCGACAGCGAGATCGGCTCACTGACGCCGGGCAAGCTTGCCGACCTCGTGGTCATCAATGCCTCCGATCTCAATCTCTTTCCGGTCCACGATCCCGTCGCCACGGTCGTCATGCAGACGAGCCTTGCCAATATCGAGGCCGTGATGATCGACGGCGTCTGGAAGAAGCGGAACAGCAGGCTTCTGGTCGACGGGCTGGAGCCGAAGAAGGAGCTGCTCGCGCAATCCGGGCGGCGGCTGGTGCAGGACATCGAACGACAGGGACGCGCCGCCTGAGGCGCCAATGGACAACAAGAATGACAGACTCTTCGAGAAACATCGCTTTCATCGGCATCGGCAAGATGGGCCTGCCGATGTCGACGCTCGTCGCCAAGGCCGGCTGTGCCGTGACCGCCTTCGACCCAAGTGCGGCTCGTATCGCTGCCGCACGTGAACAGGGCATCGCTGTTGCGGCGTCACCGACTGACGCAGTCAGCGGCCGGGCCGCTGTGATCACTTCCCTGCCCGACGATGCTGCGCTGCGCGCCGTGATGCTCGGCCCAACCGGCCTGATCGGCTCGATGGCGCCGGGAGCCGTGCTGATCGAGACCAGCACAGTCAGCGCGGAGGCCTCCGCTGAGGTTGGTGCCGCGGCACAGGCGCGCGGTGTCGCCTATCTGCGTGCACCGGTCTCGGGCAATGCCAGCATCGTCCACACGGGCGCGCTGACCTGCTTCGTCTCGGGCCCGAAGGACACTTTCGAGGCCGCAAAGCCGCTGTTCGCAACTTTCACCCGTGCGCAGTCATATCTCGGGCCCGGCGAAGAGGCGCGCTACGCAAAACTCGCTGTCAACCTGATGATTGCGGTGTCGGCCGCCATGATGGCCGAGAGCCTCGCGCTCGCGCGCAAGGGCGGAATCGCCTGGCAGGACATTCTGAAGGTGCTCGATGACAGCGCGGTTGCCTCGCCCATGGTGAAGTACAAGACCGCGCCGCTCAGGACCCGCGATTTCGAGTCGACATTCTCCTGCAAGCAGATGGCCAAGGATCTCGATCTGATCCTTGGTGCCGGCCATGCCGTCGGCGTCCCGCTGCAACTCGCAGCGCAGGTGCGCGAGACCTACGGCTCGCTGGTCGCGCAGGGCGACGGCGAGACCGACTTCATCGCGACCGTCAAGCACCTGGAACGGCTGTCCGGGCTTGGCGAGCCAAAACTCTGATCAACGGAGGCAACGTTGCGTAACTTCAACGAGAACACGATCACCGACGCCGTGCTGGAGCGGATCACGGGCGCGACCGATCCGCGCGTCAAGCAAGTGAGCGAGGCGCTGGTGCGCCACCTTCATGCCTTCGTGCGCGAGGTCCGGCCCACCCAGAAGGAATGGGAGTACGGCATCGACTTCCTCACCCGCACCGGCCACATGTGCGACGACAAGCGCCAGGAGTTCATCCTGCTGTCGGACACGCTCGGCGTCTCCATGCTGGTCGACGCCATCAACCATCCAGTGCCGGAAGGCGCGACCGAGACCACGGTGCTGGGCCCCTTCTTCGTGCAAGCCGCTCCGGAGAAGACCCGCGGCGAGAACATCTCGGGCAAGATGGAAGGTGATCCGATGCTGGTCACCGGTTCGGTCTCGGCCGTCGACGGCCGGCCGCTCGCGGGCGCCGTGGTCGATGTCTGGCACTCCGACGACGATGGCTATTACGACGTGCAGCAGCTCGACAAGATCGGCGATCTCGCGATGCGCGCGCGCTTCCACACCGACCAGAACGGCCGCTTCCATTTCTGGTCGATCAAGCCCGCCGCCTACCCGATCCCACATGACGGGCCAGTCGGCGAAATGCTGGAGGCGCAGGGCCGACATCCCTGGCGTCCCGCGCATGTGCATTTCATGATCTCCGCGCCCGGCTTCGAACAGCTCGTGACGCATGTGTTCGTCGCCGGCGACCAGTACCTCGACAGCGACGTGGTGTTCGGCGTCAAGGATAGCCTGATCCGCGAGTTCGTCCGTCATCCGGCCGGCCGTGCGCCGGATGGTCGCATGGTGGACAGCGAATATTTCCATCTCAACTATGATTTCGGCCTGAAGCAGGTTGCGAGCGGCGCAAGAGCTGCTTAAGCCGGATCACGGCTGAAAGGACCGACAAGAGTCCGGCAAGCCGAGCTTTTTGGAGAGGACGGACGATGGAGGAGGCTGACACACCGCTGCTCGAGCTGCGCGGCATCAGCAAGGAGTTTCCGGGCGTCAAGGCGCTGGACGACGTGTCCTTTGCCGTGTTTCCCGGCGAGGTCCATATGCTGCTGGGCGAGAACGGTGCCGGCAAGTCGAGCCTGATGAAGGTGCTGTGCGGAGCCTACCGAGCCGACGCCGGCGAATTCTACTACAAGGGCCAAAAGGCCGCGATCGCCTCGACCACGGATGCGCAGATGCTCGGCATCGCCGTCATCTTCCAGGAATTCTCGCTCGTCCCCCATCTCGACATCGCTCAAAACATCTTCCTCGGCCGCGAGCCGAAGGGTCGCATTCCCGGCACCATCGACCGCCGCAGGATTTTAGCCGACGCCAAGCGCGTGCTCGACACCATCGGCTTCGAGATCGACCCCTCTGTCACCGTCGACAAGCTCGGCGTCGCGCAGCAGCAGATGGTCGAAATCGCCAAGGCGATCAGCCAGAATGCGCGCATCCTGGTCATGGACGAGCCGACTGCGGCGCTGTCAGACCGCGAAACCGAGCTCCTGTTCGCGCTGATCGCACGGCTAAAGGCCGATGGGGTTGCCATCGTGTATATCTCGCACCGCATGGCCGAGGTGTTCGCGCTTGGCGACCGCATCACCATCCTGCGCGACGGCCGGCGTATCGACGGCGTCAGGCCGGCCGACGTCACGCCCGACCAGCTCGTGCGCATGATGGTCGGCCGCACCGTCGACATGACCTATCCGCGCAACTTCGCCGACAAGCCCGGCGAGGTGCTGCTCAGCGTCAAGGGCCTGACCTCACCGACCGGTATTTCCGAGATCGACATCGAGGTACGCCAGGGCGAGATCGTCGGTCTCTGCGGCCTCGTCGGCTCGGGCCGCAGCGAAGTCGCGCGCGCGATCTTCGGCGCCGATCCCGTGACCTCCGGCGAGATCATCTTTGACGGCAAGACCATCTCCGGCGAACCCGACGTCGCGGCACGCCGCGGCATCGCCCTGATCCCGGAAAGCCGGAAGAGCGAGGGCCTCGCACTGCTCCGCTCGGTCGGCGACAATCTCGTGGTCTCGGCGCTGCGAAAGTTGTTTCCAAGCGGCCTGTTCGATCAGCGTAGCGCGCAACGCACGTCCGACAACCTGATCCGGCAGCTCAGGATCGCGACGCCGAGCGCCCGCCAGACCGTCGGCCTGCTCTCTGGCGGCAACCAGCAGAAAGTCGTGATCGGCAAGTGGCTGGCTGCCGGCGCGAAGCTCTTCATTTTCGACGAGCCGACACGCGGCATCGACATCGGCGCCAAGTCCGAAATCTTTGCCCTGATCGACCGGCTGGTCGCCGAGGGCGCGGCTGCGCTGATGATCTCGTCCGAGCAGGTCGAGATCTGCCATGTCTGCGACCGCGCCTACGTGATGCGCGAGGGCCGCATCGCCGGGCATCTGGCGCGCAATGAACTGACCGAGGAGAACATCGTGCGACTGGGGATGCACCATGCATGAGGCCGCGGTCATTTCGCAACCAAATCCGCTCCAGCGCATTCCCGGCGTCGCCATCGTGCTCGTGCTCCTGGTCGCGCTGTTCGGGGCGATCGCCCCCGGCTTCCTGTCGGTCGCCAACCTCTCCAACGTGCTGGTGCAGTCGACGATCCTGACCATGCTCGCGCTGCCGATGACGCTGATCATCATGACCGAAGGCCTGGACCTCTCGATGGGCGCGGTGCTGACGCTGACCTCACTCTGCGTCGCCATCGTGTCGCTCGCGACCAAGTCGATGCTGCTGGGTCTTGGTGCCGGCGTGCTGGTCGGTGCGGCCTTCGGCACGATCAATGGCTGGCTGGTCGCGATCCTCGGAATACCGCCCTTCGTCGCGACGCTCGGCACACTCGGCATGGCGCAGGGCCTGTCGCTGATCGTCTCTGACGGCCAGAGCGTGGTCGGCATCCCGCACAGTGTGCGTGACATCTACTCATCCACGCTTCTTGGCGTGCCCTTGCCGATCGTGATGGCGCTCGCGACCTACGCGTTCTTCCATGCCCTGCTCTATCACACCCGCTTCGGCACCTACATCTTCGCGCTCGGCGGAAACCGAGAGGCGCTGAGATATGCCGGCCTCTCGCCGAACCGGCTGCTGATCGCCGTCTACGCGCTCGGCGGCACCATGGCCGGGGTCGCAGGCCTCTTGATGACCGCGCGCATGAATTCCGGCCACCCGACTGCCGGTCTCGGCCTCGAATTCGATGCGATCGCGGCGGTTGCGGTTGGCGGCACCTCCTTCGAGCGCGGCAATGGCTGGCTGCTCGGCACCGTGCTCGGCGTCATCGCCGTCGGCGTCCTGCGTAACGGCCTCAATCTGATCTCGCTGCCGTCCTCGGTGCAGGTCGCGAGCGTCGGCGTTCTCGTCATCGTCGCGCTGTTCCTGGACGGCATCAGGAACCGCGCATGACCGACATCACCAAGGAGGCCCTCTCGACGCCCCGCTCCTTCCTGTCGCAGGACGCGATCCAGGTGTTCTACCGCTTGCTCGCGGCACTGCTGATCTGCGCGGTGCTCGCTGTCCTCAGTGACTCCTTCCTGAGCCTCGGAAACATCCTCAACGTGCTGCGGCAGGCAAGCCTGACCTTCTTCATTGCCTCAGGCCTGACGCTGGTGGTCCTGACCGCCGGCCTCGACCTCTCCGTTGGCGCCAATGTCGCTCTCTCAGCCTGTCTCGCCGGCACCGTGATCCATCAGACCGGCTCTCCCGTGCTGGGCGTTCTCACCGCGCTGGTGGTCGGGGGCGTCGTTGGTCTCCTTAACGGCGTCATGGTGACGGCGCTGCGCATCCCCTCCTTCATCGCCACCTACGGCATGCTCTGGGTGCTGAACGGCCTCACTTATTGGTACATGGCCGGCGACACCATTCACGGCTTCCCCGCGGGCTTCCGGCAGATCGGCAGCGGCTATCTCCTCGGCCTGCCAATCCCGCTCTACCTTCTGCTGATCTTCCTTGCGATCGGCACGCTGTTCGCGCAGCGGACCATCTGGGGCCAGGAGATCTATGCGATCGGTGCCAACCCGGTTGCTGCGCGGCTCTCCGGAATTCCGGTCGCGCGCCGGCTGCTGCTGGTCTATGCCGTCTCCGGCACCATGGCGGGGCTTGCGTCGATCATCTTCCTGTCACGGCTCAATTCGGCCGAGGCCGACATCGGCGAAAGCCTGACGCTGCCCGCGATCGCGGCCGTGCTGATCGGCGGCACCTCGCTGTTCGGCGGCATCGGCACGGTATTCGGCACCTTCGTCGGCGCGCTGATCCTGACGCTGGTGCTGAACGGCATGAATCTCTTGTCGGTCAGCGCCAACTGGCAGCCGCTCGTTACCGGCATCATCGTCATTCTCGCTGTCTGGCTCGACATGAAGACCCGTCGCCGCACGCAATGAGTTCGTCGCAACCGATCCAACAAACCAAAATGAGGGATGGAGACAATATGAAACAGAGACTGGGCTATCTTGCACTGCCGCTTCTTGCGGTCACATTCGCGGCACCGGCTTATGCCGACGGCGAAACCATCGCCGTGTTTACAAAGAACCAGACCAACCCCTATTTCCAGACGGTGCGCGTCGGTGCCGAAGTAGCGGCCAAGGCGCTGAATGCCAAGACGTTGCAATATATTCCGACCAAGCCGGACTCCATCCCCGAGCAACTCAGCCAGATCGAGGACGTCGTCGTGAAGAAGCCCAGTGCGATCGTCTTCATTCCCGTCGACTACAAGGCGATGGTGCCTGGTGTCGAGAAGATCAACGACGCCAAAATTCCGGTGGTCAACATCACCGATCGCTCCGCCGGAGGCAAGTTCGTCTCCTTCGTCGGCGCCGACGACTACAGCCTCGGGCTCGAGACCGCGCGCTATCTGCTGAAGACGCTCGGTGGCAAGGGCAACATCGTCATCATCGAGGGCGTCAAGGGCTCGCTGACCAATGTCGACCGCGTCCGCGGCTTTAACGATGCGCTGAAGGAAACCCCGGGCGCGAAACTTCTGGCCTCGCAGCCCGGCAATTATCAGCGGCTCCAGGCGCTCCAGGTGATGGAAAACCTGATGCAATCGAACTCGCAGATCGACGGGGTGCTCGCCGCCAACGACGCCATGGCGGTCGGCGCAATCGAGGCGCTGGATGGCGCCAACCGGAAAGCGCAGGTGATCGGTATCAACGGCACCAAGGAAGCCATCGATGCCATCAAGTCCGGCAAGCTGCTCGCAAGCGGCGACTATAACGGGTTTGCGCAGGGCTGTCTCGGCACCATGATGGCGATCCGCAACTTGCGCGAACAGCCCGTCGTCGCCGAGATCGTGCTGAAGCCCACCGTCATCACGAAGGACAATTTCGGGCCGTTCGACGTGCCACTCGAGCAGCGCACCTGCCCGACCTGGGAAGAGGCGCAAAAGCTCGGCACGAAATAGGCTCGCTCTGTCGAAAACCGGGACGGCCGTTCAATGCGGCCGTCCCAAAAACATCTGCGGAGACATCATGCTGTTTGCCATCCACGCCCTTGACCATGCCAACGCATTGCCGACCCGGCTCGCCAATTACGACGCGCACAAGGCGTTCCTGAGCGACACCTCGCGCTTCGGGGTCAAAATCGTGATGTCCGGCCCGCTGGTCTCCGACGACGGCGAGAAGATGATCGGCAGCCTGTTCCTGATCGAGGCGCCCGGACGGGCCGAGGTCGAGGCCTTCAACCGCGCCGATCCCTTCGCCGCGGCCGGCATCTGGGAGAAAGTCACGATCACCGGCTTTTTGCGCCGCCAGGGTTGAACGGCCGCAACCGCTACGCGTCGATGCCGCGCTGAACCAGGATACGCTCCGCGCTGTCGTTCCAGACGTCCATCTTGGTGATCTTGCCGCCCTTCACCACGAAGCGATCGACATAGCGATTGCCTTCGAAAGGTGTGCCGTCGTGCCATTCGCCGTAGAGCGTGCCGACACTGTAGACCACGGTCTCGCCCTCGCCCGGGCAGACGTCGAACCGGTCCATCTTCTTCTTGACCCAGCGATAGCGCCTGGCGTTGAAGCCAGCCGGCCCGCGCGGATGGTCGAACTCGCGCCCGCCGGTGAAGGTGATCACCGTGCCCGGAGCCAGGTAGACGGCCGCAGCCTCCGGATCGGGGATCATCGAGGCCGTGAGATAGGCCTCCACGATCTCGGCGTCGGACAAGGACTTGCTTGGGGCTTTTGCGGCAACGGACATCGCGGTTTCTCCGAAAGATGCGGAATACTACCCCCGGCTTGCTGGATTGCATGCATATATTTTGAACATTTCCCTCGCTAGACTGCTGGGACTTCGGAGGCGCCTCGCACGGCACGCTCCTGGATGCTCACGCCGTGAATGGTGCCCATGACGAGCCGAACCGCTTTCGACCTGATCTTCCGGAACGCGCTGATGCGCGGCGCCACCGCTCGAGCGGATATCGGCATCTCCCAAGGCAAGATCGCCGCGATCGAGCCGCGCCTTCAGGCCGAAGCCGTCGAGATCGACCTTGAAGGCCGGCTCGTTCTGCCCGGCTTCGTCGACACCCACATCCATCTCGACAAGGCCTGCCTGCTCGGCCGCTGCGGACATGATCATGGCAGTCTTACCGACGCCATCCGCGCCGTCTCGGCGATGAAGCGCGATTTCACGGTCGAGGACGTCTATGCGCGCGGCGCAAGAGTGCTGGACCGCGCGATCGTTCACGGCACGACGCGGATGCGCACCCATGTCGAGATCGACCCGCGGGTCGGCCTGCGCAGCTTCGAGGCCGTCAAGACGCTAAAGCGCGACTATGCCTGGGCGCTGGATCTGTCACTCTGCGTCTTTCCACAGGAGGGACTGACCAACGATCCCGGAGCTGAGGAGCTCTTGATCCAGGCGCTGCGCGACGGCGGCGATGTGATCGGCGGCTGTCCCTATACCGACACCGATCCGAAAGCGCACCTTAATCGGATCTTCGACCTCGCGCAGGAATTCGACGTCGATGTCGATCTTCACCTCGACTTCGACCTCGATCCCTCCTGGTCGCATCTCGGCGAAGTCTGCCGGCAGACCGAACAGCGCGGCTATCAGGGGCGCGTCGCGACCGGCCATGTCACGAAACTCTCCGCGCTGCCGCCGGAGCGCCTGAAACCGGTGGTCGAACGTCTGGCGAAAACGGGCGTCGCCGTCACGGTGCTGCCCGCGACCGATCTCTATCTGATGGGCCGCGACGCCACCCACAATGTGCCGCGCGGAATCACCGTGGCCCACAAGCTCGTCGCAAGCGGCGTGCTGTGCTCGGTTGCGACCAACAACGTGCTCAATCCCTTCACGCCGTTCGGCGATGCCTCGCTGCTGCGGATGGCGAATTTCTACGCCAATGTCGCGCATGCATCAGTCGGCGAGTTCGACACCTGCATTGACCTCGTCACCGAATTGCCGGCACGCCTGATGAACCTCGGCAATTACGGCATCAAGATCGGCAACCCTGCCGATCTCGTCGTGCTCGATACGCGTGACTTCCGTTTTGCGATCGCCGAGCTGCCGGATATTTTGGCGGGCTTCAAGAACGGCCGGCAGGTCTTTGAACGACGCCCGCCGGTGCTATTCAGCCCCGGCGCTTGATCCGCGCCAGGATCCGGTCCGCCTCAGTGCGCCAGTCGGCGTTGCGCGCGAACTCTTTCGTGCCCTTGGTACCGAACAGGCCTTCGTCAGCGAGATCGGCGACCCAGGCCTGTCGCTCGGCGGTGCCTTGCGCCGACCATGGCGTCAGCCCCGCCTCGCGCACGGTTTCGGCGACCTCGCGCACTTCCTCGGCGCGTCGGCGGCCGTGCTCGATCACGCGCTGGAAGAAATAGGCGCCTTGCTTCTCCCAGTTGATGCCGGGAAAGGTTTCCGCGAGCGAGGCCAGCACCGCATCTTCGACGCCATAGGCGCGCGCCGTCGTAAAGCTCTCGATGACCATGGCTTCCAGGCCCTTGATCATGATGCTGCGGCACATCTTTACCGCCGAGGAGACGCCGAGCTTGTCGCTCGCGACTTTGGCGGCAAAGCCGATCGCGTTGAGAAGTGGCTCGAGCTCGCGTGCGCCGGGGCCACCGAGCAGCAAGGGCACCTTGATGCGATAAGGGGGCACCGAGGTCATCACCGCACCCTCGACATAACGTCCGCCTGCGTCGTCGATCAGTCCGGCTGCGCGCTGCTTGGCGCCGGGCGAGGCCGAGTTGAAGTCGAGGAACCAGGTCCCCTGGTTGATCGCGCCGGCGCAGGCTTGCGCCACCGGGACTGCTTGGCTCGCGGTGACCGCGGAAACGATGAAGTCGGATTTTGCGGTGAGGTCAGCATGCGAGGCAGCTAACGTAACGCCGTGGTTCGTTGCATGATTGCGCAAGGCCGCGCCCTGCTCGGTCCGGAGCTTGAGGTCGAAAGCCGCGACCTTGATATCCTGCTGGCGCAAGTCCTCCGCGAGGATCTTGCCGACCTCGCCATAGCCGACAAGTCCTATCTGCCACCGCCTGGAATCGGACATCAGTTCATCCCTCGCGTGGTCTCGTCAAAGAGCTCCTCGACCGCAAAGCGGCGCGGGATCAGCGCCTGCTGGTACGCATAGTCGATGATCAGCTCCAGCGGCTTGCTGTTCGCTTCGACCCCGAACGGCAGGAGATCGGGCGACGCGGCCGGGCCCGCCTTCACTTTGCCGGCCTTCAGGAGATCGTACACGCCGGCGACGATATCGGGGCGCGATTTTGCCAGAGCCTCGGTCACCACCACGAGATGGTTGACCGGGACCACGCCACGCCGGGCGTACCAGGCCGCGGCCTCCGCGGCCGGATCGGGAAACAGCGGCTTGAGCCGCGGATCATTCGAGGTCTCGCCGAGCACGGCGTCGAGCTCGCCATCAAGCAGCATCTGGAGGATCTTCTTGTCCTTCGGCGCTCGTTCCGTGGTGTCGACATATTCGGCAACATGCGGATCCTCGAACGTGATCCAGCCAATCTTGTCCAGGTTCACACCGTAGTCGTTGGCCAAAATGCCCCTGATCCAGGCGCCGGTCGTTGTGGTGAACGACCGGATCCCAACGCGCTTGCCTTCCAGATCGGACGGGCCGAGCTTGCCGCGCTCAGGATTATACAGCGCGTAAGCGTGCTGGAAGCGGCCGAGCATGGTCGCTGGCAGAAGCACGAGCGACTTGCCATGGGCTTTCGCCATCAGATACGTGACGATCGCCATCTCGCAGACGTCGAACGCCTGCTCGCGCACCATCGGCTTGAACGCCGTATTGGTCGGCGTGTATTCGATGAAGTCGAGATCGAAACGGTCGGAGCGGAGCTCTCCGCTCTTCAACGCCTGCACGTGCGGATGACTGCCGAGCACGGTCCGCAGCTTGACACGATCCATCAGCCCACTCCGCTTTTCGTCTGCTTAGACGTCCTCGGGATTGTCAACATAGACGAGCCCGGCTTTCGCCAGAGCCTCGCGCATGTTGTACATGTCGAGGCCAAGCTCGCCCGAGGCGAGGCGGTTGCGCTTGCCGCCTTCGTCGGCGTTGCGCTTCCTGGCCTTCTCTGCAACCTCTGTCGCGGTCCGCTTCGGCACCACGACGACACCGTCGTCATCGGCCACCACGATATCGCCGGGCTCGACGTTCACCCCGGCGCAGACCACGGGAATGTTGACAGAGCCGAGCGTCGCCTTGACCGTTCCCTTCGCCGAGACGGCGCGCGACCACACCGGAAAGCTCATCTCGTGCAGCGCCTTTACGTCGCGGCACCCGGCGTCGATGACGAGCCCCTGTACGCCACGCGCACGAAGCGAGCTTGCGAGCAGCTCGCCGAACATGCCGTCGGTATTGTCGGTGGTGCAGCCAACCACGAGGATATCGCCCAGCCTGCATTGCTCGACCGCGACATGGATCATCCAGTTATCGCCGGGCTGCGCCAGCACGGTGACGGCGGGACCCGCGATCTGCGCGCCGGGCCAGATCGGGCGCATATAGGGCTTCATCAGGCCGACGCGGCCCATCGCCTCGTGCACGGTGGAAACGCCATAGGCCGACATGCCGGCGTGATCGGCGCGCTTGATGTTGCGAACGACGACGGGCTTCATGCCAGGACTTCCTCAACCGTCGGGAACAGACGCTGATAGGCCTCGCCATAGGTCATCGGCACGCCGGTGTTGCGGCTACCCTGGATGCCGCGGTTGAGCGCAACGCGCTCATAGTAGCCCCAGAGATGCTTCTGCGCAGCGAGGATCTGGAATGCCTCGTACTTCTCCTTCCAGACCTCGTCGATCTTCAGGATCAGGTTCGGCTTGAAATTGCACATCTCGGGCTGATGCGGCTCGAACAGGAATACCGGCGGCGCGGCATATTTGTACTGCGCGCCCGGCTTGTGGCCCATGGCTTGCGCGACCACGCGTGTCTCTTGCGCGAAATGCGCCGCATTCGGGTGGTCGAAATTATAGGGATCCTCCAGCGCATGAGTCAGCACGAAGCTCGGGTTGAGCTCGCGGTAGATATCGACCATGCGATCGAAATGGGCTTCCGTCAGCTTGAGCGGATAGTCGCCACAATCGAAGAACTCGATCTCGGCGCCGAGGAGTTTGGCAGCGCGCTCGGCCTCGTCCTTGCGGCCGGCCTTCACCGACTCGAGCGTCGCGCCCTTTTCCTTCCAGGCGAACTGACTCTCGCCACGCTCGCCGAAGGACATGCAGACGATCTTCATCCGGTAGCCCTTCTTTGCATGCAGCGCGATCGCGCCGCCCGCGCGCCAGACGAAATCGCCGGGATGCGCGGTAATCACTAGACCTGTCTTCATGGGACAAACTCCCCTTTCATCTCTTCAAAGTTTGACCTGCTCCCTGCGAAGCACAAGCAGCCAATACATCACACCCCAGCGGCCGGCACCGCCTCGCCGTCGAGCACGCGTTTCAACCGATCCGCGTCGAGCGCGCCTTCCCATCTGGCAATCGCGATGGTCGCCACCGCGTTCCCGATCAGGTTGGTCGGTGTCAGCCCCTGCGACATCAGCCGATGGATGCCGAGCACCAGCGCGACGCTCGCGACCGGAATGGTTCCGGTCGCCGACAGCGTCGCCGCCAGGACGACGAAGGCGGCGCCCGCTATTCCCGCCGCGCCCTTGGAGGTCACGAGCAGGATCAGCAGCAGCTCGATCTGCTCGGTGAGACCGAGCGGCGTGTTGGTCGCCTGCGCCAGGAAGACCGAGGCGGCGGCGAGATAGAGGCAGGTGCCGTCGAGGTTGAACGAGTAACCCGTGGGGATCACGAGCCCTACCACGCTGCGCTCGCAACCGGCGTTTTCGAGCTTCGAGAGCATCGGCGGTAATACGGTTTCCGACGACGTCGTGGCAATGCAGATCAATAACTCTTCCCAGATGTAGCGGATCAGCTTGATGAGGCTGAAGCCGCACCAGCGCGCGACGGGACCGAGCGCAACGACGATGAACACCAGGCAGGTAAGATAGAAGCCACCGAGCAGCCTGCCCAGCGAGGCCAGCGAGCCGACGCCGAACTTGCCGACCGTGAACGCGATGGCGCCGAATGCGCCGATCGGCGCCACCCACATCACGAATCCGACGATGGCAAATACCATCTTTGAAGTGACGTCGATCAGGTTGACCAGAGGTGCTCCACGCTCGCCGAGCTGCACCAGGGCAAAACCGCACAGCACGGAGATGAACAGCACCTGGAGGATGTTGCCTTCAGCAAAGGCGCCGACGAAGGTGCCAGGAAGGATGTTCATGAGGAATGGCACGAAGCCGATTGCGCCGGTCTGCTTGACGTAGGGCTCGATCGCGCTGGTGTTGATGCTGGCAGCGTCGATGTTCATGCCGGCGCCGGGCTTCAGCAGGTTAATCGCGACAAGGCCGATCACCAGCGCGATCGTGGTCATGATCTCGAAATAGATGATCGCCTTGATGGCGACGCGGCCGACCCGTGCCATGTCGGCCATGTGCGCGATGCCGTGCACGACGGTGCAGAAGATGATCGGCGCGATCAGCATGCGGATCGCCTTGATGAAGGCGTCGCCGAGCGGCTGCATTTTTACGCCGAGATCGGGATTGACGATGCCGAGCACGATGCCGGCCGCCATGGCGAGGAGAACCTGGACCCAGAGCTCCTTCCACCAGGCGCGGCCGCGCGGCTTGTCGATCGAGAGCGCCGTCATTACCCGAACTCGAACAGGCGGGCCGGGTTGCTGACCAGGATCTGCTGCTGGAACTCCGCCTCCGGCGCGAACAGCGGAATGAGGTCTACCAGGTCGCCGTCATTCGGCATCACCTTGACATTGGGATGCGGCCAATCCGTGCCCCAGATGACGCGATCGACTGCGGTTTCCACGATCCTGCGCGCGAACGGCACGGCGTCGGTGAAAGGCGGGCCAGAGGAAGAGACGCGCTCGGAGCCGCAAATCTTCACCCAGCATTTCTCGTCGCGCTGCATCAGGTCGATCAGGATCTTGAATGGAAGCTGGTCGAGCCCCTCAGCCGCCTTCACCCGTCCCATGTGATCGATGGTATAGCGCACCGGCAGCTTTGCCAGCATGTCGGCATATTCCGGCAGGTCGATCGCGTCGAAATGCAGATCGATGTGCCAGCCGAGCGGCGCGACCATCGCGATCACCCGGTCGAACACGCTCTTGTCCGGGATGCCACCGAGATGGCGGACGAAATTGAAGCGGCAGCCGCGGAAACCGCCTTCATGTAGCGCGCGCAGGCCTCGCTCGGTGATGGTGTCGTCGATATTGGCCACCGCGCGATAGGCCCCGTTGCTCTGCGCGATCGCGTCGAGCGCAACGGTGTTGTCGGCGCCGTGCACACTGGCATTGACGATCACGGCGCGCTGGACGCCGAGTTTGGCATGCAGTGCTTTGAAATCCTCCAGCGGCGCGTCGGGCGGCGTGTAGGAGCGGTCCGGCGCGTACGGATATTTCGAGCCCGGACCGAAGATGTGGCAATGCGCGTCGCAAGCGAGCGCCGGCAGCTTGAACTTCGGCGTGCGGGTGTTCGGATCGGGCGGCGGAATGGTCGGCTTGTACATCTGGTGTCTTCAGGTGAACTTGAACAGGCGCGCGGGATTGTCGACCAGCAACTTCTGCTGGATCGCGGCGTCGGGCGCATTGTCGATGAGCTTCGAAGCCCGGCCGGCCATCGAAGCGCCCGACAAGAGTTGCAAGCAGTCCCGCCTGCTCATTCCGCATCCCCAGTCAAATGCCGCCGATTGCGGACAACGCGAGCTTTTCGCTCCTCGTCCGTCGGCAGTCGTCTACGTCTTGTTGCTTGCCGCCGCGCGCCGGCGTGCCGGTGCGGCCTGGTCGAGTGCCGGCGCCTGGAACGAGGCCACGGTCGCCTGAACGAGCTGCTCGATCGCAGCGGCCGCGTCGCTGCCGTCGGCTTCGCCGCGCGACAGGCGCGAGACGCGCTCCGGCGTCACCAGTGAGTAATAGAGCGCACCAAGCAGGAAATGGCTACGCCAGACGATCTCGGTGCGCGGCACCTGCGGCAGGCTCTCGTGGATCGCGTCGATGAAGGCGTGGCTGGTGTCGTCGAAGGTCTGCGCGATGATGCGCCGGGCCACCTCGTTGCCCTCGGCCGACATCACGGCGCGCAGCCGCGTGAACCGCGCCCCGCCGCCGGCAAGATCGCTGCCCGAGGTGAAGGCCGGCACGACATAGGCGCGCACGATTGCCTCCAGCCGGTCCTGGAGATCGCGAACGCGCCTGGCCGCGGCGAGCAGTTCGGATCGGCGGAGATTCATCGGTCCGCAGTGGCGGCGATAGATCTCGAGCAGCAGGCCATCCTTGGTCTTGAAATGATAGGTGACGCTGCCGGGGTTGGCTCCGGCGGCCTGCGCGATGTCGCGCACCGACACGGCGTTGAAGCCGTTGGTTGCGAACAACTCCTCCGCCGCAGCGAGAATCGCCTCGCGCATGTTCGGCTTGCGGGCTGTCTCTTTGCTGGTGGGCTTGCGTACCATGTTATTTGTACTATCGTACAAAAGATAAGGTCTCGTCAACAAAAACCAAAGGCGGCGCCTTGGGCGGTCCGAGACGGGCGCCCGGATGGACACTCGCCCCGAGGAGCGCTGGAAAATGCTGGGTTTCAACAAGAAAATCGGTCGTCTACTGCTGGGTACGGGCCTGATGCTGGCCGCGAACGGCGCGCAGGCCGACAATTTCCCGAGCAAGCCAGTCCACATTCTGGTGCCCTATGCCGCTGGCGGCGCCGTCGACGTGCTCGCCCGCACGATCGGCCAGGCGCTCGCCAAGAGCTGGGGCCAGCAGCCAGTGATCGACAACCGTCCCGGCGCAGGCGGCATCATCGCCTCGCAAGCGCTGACGCAGGCGCCGCCCGACGGCTACACGCTGATCCTGGTCGCCAGCGGCCATCCGCTCAACCAGTTCGTCTATCCGAGCGTGCCCTACGACACCTTCAAGGATTTCACCGCGATCAGCGAGGTCGCCTCGTCGCCGCTCGCCATCGTCGTCGCCAAGGACAGTCCGTACAAGAGCCTCGGCGATCTCCTGACTGCTGCGAAGAAGGAACCGGACAAGCTCTCCTATGGCATGTCCGGCAACGGCACCTCGGCGCATCTCGCCGGCGAGCTGTTGAAATACATGGCCGGCGTGAAGATCGTCTCTATTCCCTACAAGGGTGGCGCCCCGGCGCTGACCGCCGTGGTCGCCGGCGAAATCCCCCTCAGCCTCAACCCGCTCGCCGAGGCCATCGGCCAGCTCGAAGGCGGCCCGGTGCGGGCGCTCGCGGTGACGTCGGCGCAGCGGTCAAAGGCCCTGCCCGATGTTCCGACCGTCGCTGAGGCCGGAGTATCAGGCTACGACGTCTCGGTCTGGTGGGGTTTTCTTGGGCCGGCAAAAATGCCGCCGGAGATCGTGGTGAGGCTCGAAGCCGATTTGAAGACGGCACTGCAAGACCCGAGCGTGCTGTCGACGCTCGACAAGATCGGCGCAACGCCGGTCGGCTCGTCGTCGAAGGATTTCGATGCCTACATGCATGCCGAGGCGGCCAAATGGGAGCCGGTGCTCAAGGCGGCGAACATCCGGGCGCAATGAGATGACCGGCATTGCTCTGGCGATTCAGTTGTGCGCCCTCGCCCGCACCTTCTCCGGTGCGACGACGCGCCGGACGAACTCTGCATCGTCATCGCCTGAAGGCAGGAGGATCGCACGCTCGCGCGGCAGCGCATCGGGCAATTCGTCGCGAATGAAGGCCACGAGCTTCTCCCGGATCTCGCAGCGCAGGTCCCAGGACTGCGGAGCGTTCCGGGCGCTGACGAGAGCGCGGAGCTGAACGGTGCGGGCATCCGCATCAATCACCTGGAGATTGACCACGGCGCCGTCCCACAGCTTTGACTCCTTGACCGCCTCCTCCAGCCTGCGGCGGATGCGCGGCACGTCGGCCCGATAATCGACATACAAAGCGATGGCGCCGATCAGGGAAGCGGCGTCGCGCGTCCAGTTCTGGAACGGCTTTTCGATGAAGTAGGACAACGGCACCACCATCCGCCGCCAGTCCCACAGCCGCACCACGACGTAGGTCGAGGCGATGTCCTCGACCCAGCCCCATTCGTTTTCGATGATGACGGCGTCCTCGATGCGGATCGGCTGCGTGATCGCAATCTGCAAGCCTGCGATCAGATTGCTGAGCAGCGGCCGCGCCGCAAGACCGACGATGATACCGGCAGCGCCGGCCGAGGCGAACAGGCTGACGCCATATTGCTTGACGGAATCGAACGTCATCAACGCCGTAGAGATCGTGATCATGATGATGAGCGTATCGATCACCCGCTTGAACACCCGCACCTGCGTGACATGTTTGCGCGCGATAAAATTCTCGGTGACGTCGCGGAAGTTTTGCAGATAGCGCGCCGCCGTCATGTCGACGGCCCGGATCGAAATCCAGCCGATCAGCGCAATCACCGCCACGACGAAGACGTGCCTGAGATCAAGACGCGTTTCGTCACCGAGCGGCGCCCATGGCAGGACGAGCGCGACTGCAAGCAGGCAGAGCGCGAGCTGCGCCGGCCCTGCCGTCCGATCGAGGAACGGATTGACGAGAGGAAAGCGGCCCGCGAAGGCACGCCGCAAGAGCTGCACCGCGATCCGGTACAGGAACAACGCCGCCAGGATCGCACATGCAATGATGCTAAGGCCGACGAACCAGGGTGGAACCCACCCGAAGAGCTCATCGATCCTCGCGATGATCGGTTGTATTTCCATCCTGCCTCCGCACCGGCTTGCAACTCGGCGCTCAACGCCCAACCTTGCGCTTCGGTCCGCCTTCGGATGCAACGCAGCATTTCCGGTCGTGCAAGCAGGGCAGAATCCGGCTATCAATGGCCATGCCCCGACGCACCGGCAGCGCCGATCTTCCCCTTCACAACGGACGGGTTCCACCGTGGCTCGCAAGCCGCATGGCGTCGCTGGGCGCGATCGTCACACAGGTGATCGTGCATCACTACGGCCGCGACGAGTTCATGCAGCGGCTGTCGCATCCCTTCTGGTTCCAATCGTTCGGCGCCGTGATGGGAATGGACTGGCACTCTTCCGGCATCACCACTTCCGTGATCGGCGCCCTGAAACGCGGGCTCGCACCGCTCCAGAACGAGCTCGGCATCTATGTCTGCGGCGGCCGCGGCCAGCATTCACGGAAGACGCCGGATGAGCTTCTGACGCTCGGCGGTCGCATCGGCTTCGATGGCGTCCGGCTGACGCGCGCGAGCCGCCTCGTTGCGAAGGTCGACAGCGCGGCGGTGCAGGACGGCTTTGACCTTTATCTGCATGGCTTCTTCGTCACCGCCGACGGCAAATGGACGGTCGTGCAGCAAGGCATGAACGGCGAGAAGCGGCAGGCCCGCCGCTATCACTGGCATTCCGAGGCGCTGAAGAGCTTCGTCGATGCGCCGCACAGCGCGATCGACGGCCCCGTGCAAGGCGAGATCGTCAATCTCACCGACCACCGTGCCGACGTCTCGCGCTCAGCGCAGCTTGAGCTGCTCTCCGATCTCGGTCCCGATCGCATCGTGACCGAATTCGAACGTCTGAGCGGTGTCGAACCCGCACAAGCCATGTTGCCGCACCTCATCATGCCCGCGCATCACGATGTGCGTCCGAAAGACGTCTTCGCGCGTCGCCTGCACGGCACATTGGCTGCGGCCGCCGAGCGCGGTCCGGTCGATTTTCCAGAGCTGTTGCTGACACCCGGCGTCGGAGCGCGCACCGTGCGCTCGCTCGCGATGGTCGCCGAGGTCGTGCACGGCGCGCCCTATCGCTTCAAGGATCCGGCACGCTTCTCTCTCGCCCATGGCGGCAAGGACCGCCACCCCTTCCCCGTGCCGATCAAGGTCTATGACGAGACCATTCGCGTGCTCAAAGGCGCGATCGCGAACGCAAAGCTCGGGCGCGAAGAGGAAATGCAGGCGATCAAGCGTCTCGACGAGCAGGCGCGGCGACTGGAACGGAGCGCGCGGGGCCCATCGGTCGAGGCCTTCATTGCGGCCGAGCGCGCAGCTTCACCTCAGCTCGACGGCCGATCCGTGTTCGGCTGGGAGCGCGATCTCGTCGCGTCGGAGAAGCAGACTGGCTCGTGAGCCGCCTAGCCTTCGTCCTCCTCCTCCGCGAGCCGGTTGGCCGGGTGGTCCTGGTACTGCTCGGTCTGGATATATTTTCCGTCCATGCCGCGAATGTCGGAATGCTGCGCCTTGTCGCGGTTCGACAGGATCATGTTGTCGCCAATCTTGTCTTTCGAGACCTCCGTGAAAGCGCCGTTCCCCGCGCCCTTGCCATGCGTACCTGACCCAATATGCGTCTTGCCTCCGTTGGGCATGGATTGCTCCCTTGCTGTCCGCACCGGGGCCAACGCGTGCCCGGCGGCGATTGTTTCGTCGGCCGCGGCAAGATCGTCACCACGCGGTTCCGATACGCCGCCGGCTGGTGACGTCAATTTGCGAGCAATTGCTCGACGTCGGCCGGGCGGGATTTAGCGTGACGGTTCCCGCCGTCGTCGGCCACGACCGGCAGTTTCGCGATGGCGCGGATGCCCGGGCGCTTGCGCCAGTGAACTTGCGAAGTATCCACGGCGAGACCAAGCCGCGGCCAGCGCGTGAACAAGGCCTCAAGCGCACACGCCGCCTCGATCCGCGCGAGCTGGTGACCGAGACAGAAATGGATTCCCGTGCCGAACGAGATGTGCCGGTTGGGCCTGCGTTCGAGATCAAGCCGCTCGGGAGCATCATGCACCGAAGGATCCATGTTCGCTGCGGCCAGCATAACCATGACGCGATCGCCCTTTTTCAGGCGCACACCCTCGAGCTCGAGATCCCGCCGCACATAACGCGGCTTTGAGAATTGCACCGGCGAGACGAAGCGCAGGAATTCCTCGACGGCAAGGCTGGCGCGAGACCAATCCTCTTCCAGCCAATCGCGCAGGCCGGGATTTTTGAGGAGCTCATAGACCGAGCCGCTGATGAGGTGCGTGGTTGTCTCCGAGCCCGCTGCCAGCAACAGGAACACCATCGAAACCATCTCGCCCGGCGTGATGCGGCCGCCTTCCCGCTCGACCTGAACGAGCTCCGCAATCAGGCCTTCGCCACCTTGCGCGCGGGCGATCCGCAACTGCTCTTCGAGATAGGCACGCATCTTGCGAAACGCGAACAGCAACCGAAAGAAGCTGACGACGTTGGTCAGCGAGGACATCGCATTCGCCCAGGCGATGAATCGGGGTCGATCGGCCATCGGCAGCCCGAGCAGCTCGGAGATCACCGACAGCGGCAGGATTCGGGCGTAGCGCTGGACGAGATCGGCCGGGCTTCCCGCCGCGAACAGCTCGTCCGCGAGTCCGTCGGCGATGGCGCGGATGCGCGGCTCCATCGCGACGATCGCGCGGCGGCGGAAGGCTTCGTCGACGATGCTGCGCAGCCGCGTGTGATCCGGCTCGTCCATCGTCAGCATGTTGCTAGCAATGGTCGTAACGAGTTTCGGCATCCACCAGCGCAGCCCTGCGACCTTGCCGTCCTCCCTGCGCAGCGTGAACGTCGCGCCGTCCTTGAGAACCTGCGCCGTCGCATCGTGGGTGGTGGTGACCCAGACATCGCCGATGAGCGGAAAACGGGTCGCGACCACGGGCCCGCAGGCGCGCAGCTTCGCGATTCCCTTGGGCGGGTCGCGAAAGAAGGCGTCGCTGGTGAAATCGATGCGCGGTGTCATGGGTCACCGCCCCTGTTGATGGCGCCTCACCAGATGGTATGCGCAATGGCCGGCGCAAGGGCCGGAACATCGATCAAAAGATGGCGATCAGCCGCGCCCCTGCGAACGCGGCCCCGATTTGCGCTGGTTGGTGTAGGCGTCCCAATGGCTCCAGCTCCCGTTGCTGAGGCTTTGCAGGTCGGTCGCCAGCGGGCGGCGCGTACGCTTTTCGTAGTCGGCAATCGTGCGTTCGGATTGCGCTATCTTGCGCTTGAGCTCGACAATCGCCTTCTGGGTCTGGCCGTTGCGCTTGGATGATGCGACCTCGCCCATCATGAAGCGCGCGGTCTCGAGCGCTTTCAACTCGGCGCGGTTCTTCTTCACCTGAACCCGGTGCCAGGCGATGTTGCTGTCGTTGTCCGCAACCATGTAGGAACTCCGCTGATTCGGCGCTCCCATAGTATCGCCTGCAGAATCGGCGCCGCAACGGGCGCCGGGCGGCGAAAATGCGGCTTTATTGCGCGGCTGAAACCGGGCTTACCGCTCGGCAAAGGCCTTTTCGACCACGAATTGCGCCGGCTCGCCGTGGTTGCCCTCGACGAAGCCGCGCTCCGTCAGCAGCATCCGGGTGTCAGCGACCAGCGCCGGACTGCCGCAGATCATGACGCGGTCGTGGGCCGCCTCAATCGGCGGCAGGCCGATGTCGCCGAACAGCTTGCCCGAGGTGATGAGGTCGGTGATGCGGCCGCGGTTACGGAAGGGATCGCGGGTGACGGTCGGATAGTAGATCAGCTGGTTGCGGATGTAGTCGCCAAGCAGCTCATCGTTCGGCAGCTTCTCGGTGATCATCTCGCCATAGGCGAGCTCTCTCACGTGCCGGCAGCCATGCAGGAGCACCACCTTCTCGAACCGCTCATAGGTCTCGGGGTCCTTGACCACGCTCAGGAACGGCGCGAGGCCCGTGCCGGTTCCGATGAGGTAGAGGTTGCGGCCCTCTTCCAGATTGTCGATCACCAGTGTGCCGGTGGCCTTGCGGCTGACGATGATCTCGTCGCCTTCCTTCAGATGCTGCAAACGCGAGGTCAGCGGGCCGTCCGGCACCTTGATCGAGAAGAATTCGAGCGTGTCCTCGTAGTTGGCGCTGGCGACGCTATAGGCCCGGAGCAGCGGCTTCTCACCGAGCTTGAGCCCGATCATCGTGAACTCGCCGTTGCGGAAGCGGAAGGTCGGGCTGCGCGTGGTCTTGAAGCTGAACAGCGTGTCGGTCCAGTGGTGGACGCTGAGGACGCTTTCCTGGTTAAAATTGCTCATCTCATCTTCCCTTGCCGGTGCGCGGGCGACTGTCAGCTATGCGTCATTCGTATACGATTGTTCGTATACAAATGAATAATCCGGCTTGATCCTTTGGTCAAGGCTGCTCAAGATCGCGAGCGTTGCAGTTAGGAATGAGGAGCCTTTCCATGGCGCATGACGCACCCCAGGCCACCGGGCCTTCGAAGCTCGTGATCCGCAATATCGGCCTGATGCTATCGGGCGCCCTGGAGAAGCCGATCCTGGATGGCGACACCATCGTCGCCGAGAACGGCAAGATCACCGCGATCGGCCGGTTCAAGGACGTCAACACGGACGGTGCGACCACCATCGTCGACGCCAACGGCACCACGGTCGCACCGGGGCTGATCGACAGCCACGTGCACCCCGTCGCCGGCGACTGGACGCCTCGGCAGAACCAGATCAACTGGATCGACAGCTACCTGCATGGCGGCGTCACCACCATGATCTCGGCCGGCGAAGTGCACATGCCCGGCCGCCCCCGCGACGTCGTCGGCCTGAAGGCCATGGCGATCTTTGCCCAGCGCGCGTTCTGGACGCTGCGGCCGGGCGGCGTGAAGGTTCACGCAGGTGCACCCGTCATCGAATGCGAGATGGTCGAGGAGGATTTCAAGGAGATGGCCGCGGCTGGCGTCAAGCTGCTCGGCGAGGTCGGTCTTGGCGGCGTCAAGGACGGTCCCACGGCGCGCAAGATGGTCGGCTGGGCGCGCAAATACGGCATCCAGAGCACGATCCACACCGGCGGCCCCTCCATCCCCGGCTCCGGCCTGATCGACAAGGACGTGGTCCTCGAGGCCGACACCGACGTGATCGGCCACATCAATGGCGGCCACACCGCGCTGCCCGACGACCAGATCCGCTGCATCTGCGAGGGCTGCAAGCGCGGCCTCGAGCTCGTGCACAATGGCAACGAGCGCTCTGCACTATACACGCTGCGCACCGCGCGCGAGATGGGCGATTTACACCGCGTCATCCTCGGCACCGACGCGCCGGCCGGCTCCGGCGTGCAGCCACTCGGCATTTTGCGCATGGTCTCGATGTTGTCCTCGCTCGGCGAGCTGCCGGCCGAGATCGCGTTCTGCCTTGCGACCGGCAACACGGCGCGGATGCGCGAGCTCGATTGCGGCCTCATTGAAGTGGGCCGCTCGGCCGATTTCGTCATCATGGACAAGGCGCAGCATTCGCCCGGCAAGAACATCCTTGAGAGCGTGCAGCTCGGCGACCTCCCCGGCATCGGCATGACCATCATCGACGGCATCGTCCGCACCCAGCGCAGCCGCAACACCCCACCCGCAGGCAAGGTGCCGGAGGTGGTGGGGAAGTAACGCCACCTAAACGGCATCGTAGGGTGGGCAAAGGCGCAAAGCGCCGTGCCCACCACTTCTGTTTATTTCAGAAAGAACTGGTGGGCACGCTTCGCTTTGCCCACCCTACAGCACTTTGCCCACCCTATGAGACCGAATTCACCTCAACTTGTTCAGCAACCCCATCAGCAGCTCGCGCTCCTTCGCGTCGAGCGGCGCCAGTGTCTCACGCGTAATCGCGAGCGCATTCGGCGCAACCTTTTCAGCGAGCTGCTGACCGGCGCGTGTGAGGCTGACGAGCAGCCGCCGGCCGTCTTCCGGATCCTGGCTCGTCTCCGTCAGTCCGCGCGCGCTGAGCCGGTCGATCACGCCCTTGATGGTCGCGACATCCATCGCCGTGAGGCGCCCAAGCTGGTTCTGCGAGCATGGCCCGGTCTCGGCAAGCTTCGACAGCGCCGCCCACTGCGTCGGCGTCAGATTGGTGCCGATGTCGCGGGCAAAGATCGCGCTATGACGCTGCCAGACCTGGCGCAAGATGAAGCCGACCTGCTCATCGAGCACATAGGGTGGCCTGGCCTGCCTGATGCTCTTCTTGGCTGCGACGCCCCTCGCCATTCCCGCCCCTTTACAATGACAGATGTGCGTCGCGGATATCCGGGCGCGCATCGAGCTCGGCCATCGTACCACCGAAACAGATTCGGCCACGCTCGATGATATAGGCACGATCGGAGATCAGCTTTGCAAAATGCAGGTTCTGCTCGGAAACGACAATGCTGACGCCTTCCTTCTTCATGGTCAGGATTGCATCGACCATCTGCTCCACGATCTTGGGCGACAGCCCCTCTGACGGCTCGTCCAAAAGCACCAGCGACGGATTGCCCATCAGCGTGCGGGCAATGGTCAGCATCTGCTGCTCGCCGCCGCTCATGCGGCCACCCGGCCGGTTGCCCATCTCGTTCAGATTCGGGAATAGCGTGAACAGCTTTTCGCGCGTCCAGTATGGCGCGTTCGACCGTTTCGGCTGACGGCCGACCTCTAGATTCTCCTCGACCGTGAGGTCGGTGAAGATGCGGCGCTCCTCCGGCACGTAGCCGAGCCCGCTGCGCACAATCTCATGCGTCGGCCGGGCCGAGACGTCCTTGCCTTCGAACATGATGCGACCCGAGCGCTGCGCGACTAGGCCGACGATGGAGCGGAACGTCGTTGATTTGCCGGCGCCGTTTCGGCCCAGCAGCGCAACCACCTCACCGTCGCCGACCTCGAGGGCGATGTCGAACAGGATATGCGCCGGACCGTAATGGCTGTTGAGCCCCTCGACCGTGAGCTTCATGTTGAGGCCCCCTCGCGATGACGGGCATCGTAGACGAGGCCCTCGCCGAGATAGACTGCCTGCACCTGCGGGTTGCCTCGCACCTCCGTCGGCGATCCTTCGGCAATCAGTGTGCCGCGGTTGAGCACGATGATGCGGTCGGCATGCTCGAAGACGACATCCATGTCGTGCTCGGTAAACAGCACGCCAATGGATTCCTCCCGCGCGATGCGCGCGGTGAGCCGCATCAGGTCGGTGCGCTCGCGTGGCGCCATGCCGGCGGTCGGCTCGTCCATCAGCAGGAGCTTTGGCTGATTGGCGAGCGCAATCGCAAGCTCGAGCCGCTTGAGGTCGCCATAGGCGAGCTCGCCGCAGGGACGATCCGCATAGCCGCCCATGCCGACGAGCTCCAGGAGGCGCACGGCCTCGTCGCGGTCGAAGCGCGGTGCCGAGCCCCAGAGATTGAGCAATTGCTTTTCGTGCGAGATCAGCGCGACCTGCACGTTCTCGCGCACTGTCATGGTGGCGAAGGTCGCCGTGATCTGGAAGGTGCGGCCGACCCCGAGCCGCCAGACCTCGCGCGGCTTCTTGCCCGTCGTATCCTCGCCGAGCAGGCGGATGCGCCCGGCGTCCGGCGTGTTCTGGCCGTTGAGCATGTCAAAGCAGGTGCTCTTGCCCGCGCCGTTGGGACCGATCAGTGCCAGGATCTCGCCGGCACGCAGCTCGAACGAGACGCCGCGCACTGCGTGAATGCCGCCATAGGACTTGGTCAGGCCTTCGACCGCGAGAAGTGTGGGTGCGACGCTCATTCGGTGGACCCGATCGGTTTGGCGAGCATTGTCGAGCCCGGCGGCGAGGATCCCTTGCGCCGCTGCGCAAGCATTTCCAGCATGCCGACAATCCCTTTCGGGAAGACGACCACGATCAGCACGATGAAAGCGCCGAGCACGAGCTTTGACAGGTCGGTCTGGCTGACGAGCCAGATGTTGAGCGCCTTGTAGACGATCGCGCCGATCACTGCGCCCGACACCGTCTCGACGCCGCCGAGCAGCACCATGACGAGCGCATCGACCGACAGCGAGATGCCGAGATTATCCGGGAAGACGCTGCCCTTCAGGTATGCAAACAGCGCACCACCGATGCCGGCCGTGGTTCCCGCAATGACGAAGGCCGTCCACTGCATGCGCTTGACGTTGATGCCGATCGCCTCGCTGCGCAATGCGGAGTCCCGCGTGGCCCTAAGTGCGTAGCCGAACGGTGAGAACACCGCGATGCGTAGTGCGATCGTCACCAGCGCGGCAACGCCGAGCGCCAGCCAGTAGAAATGCGACGGGCTCGCCGCCCATTTTTCCGGCCAGACGCCCAGAATGCCGTTGTCGCCGCCGGTGACGCTGACCCACTGGAACGCGATCGACCATACGATCTGCGCGAAGGCGAGCGTCAGCATCGCGAAATAGACGCCGGAGAGCTGCACGGCGAAGAAGCCGAACACGGCGGCACCGAGGCAGCCGAGCAGCGGCCCTAGCAGCAGGCAGACGATCATCGGCAGGCCCGCCATCTTGGCGAGGAACGCGACGCCATAGGCGCCGAGGCCGAAATACGCCGCGTGCCCAAAGGACGCGAGACCGCCGACCGCCATCAGAAAATGCAAGCTGACGGCGAAGATCACGAAGATCGCGATCTCCGAGCCGACTGTCAGCGCATAATTGCCGGCGAACAGCGGCAGTGCTGCCGCGACGACGAGTGCGGCAACCGTAGCCAGCCGCTCGTTCGACGTCAGTGGCCGCCAGGGATTGACCGTGAGACCCGGCGTGCGGCGCGCGGGCGCCTCAGGCCTGCCGAACAGGCCCCAGGGACGTACGATCAGCACCACCGCCATCACCAGGAAGACCAGGATGATGGAAATCTTCGGGAAGATCAGGATACCGAAGGCGTTGAGCTCGGACACCAGCACCGCCGCGACAAAGGCGCCCACGATGCTGCCGAGACCGCCGATCACGACGACGACGAAGACCTCGACGATGATGCGCAGATCCATGGCGTGATGCACGGCGTCGCGCGGGATTTGCAGCGCGCCGCCAAGCGCTGCGAGGAAGACGCCGACCGCGAACACCGACGTGAACAGCCATTTCTGATTGACGCCGAGCGCCGCGACCATGTCGCGGTCCTGCGTCGCCGCGCGCACCAGAACGCCCCACCGGGTGCGCTGGAACAACAGCCAAAGGATGCCGAGCACGACCGGGCCAAGCACGATCAGGAACAGGTCGTAACTCGGGATGTTCTGGCCAAAGAAATCGACCGCGCCCTTGAAGCCCGGCGCGCGGCGGCCGAGCAGATCGTCGGGGCCCCAGATGAGGACGACGAGATCCTCGACCATCAGCGTCAGGCCGAAGGTCGCGAGCAACTGGAACAGCTCGGGCGCGTGATAGATACGCCGGAGCAGCACCATCTCGACGAGGACACCGATCAGCGCCACCGCGAGCGCGGCGATCACGATACCGCCCCAGAAGCCGAACGCGCCAGAGAGGCGATCCGTCAGCGTGAAGGCGATGTAGGCACCGACCATGTAGAACGCGCCGTGCGCAAAGTTCACGATCCGCGTCACGCCGAAGATGATCGACAGGCCCGAGGCCACCAGGAACAGCGACGCTGCGCTGGCGAGTCCAGTCAGAAACTGTACGACGTAAAAGGCCATCGGCGGTCCGGGTTGGGTTTCAGTGCGCTCCCCGCGCAGGGAGCGATAACTTCGTAGGGTGGGTTAGCGAAGCGTAACCCACCACTTTCCTCGCCGCGGGATAGACCGTGGTGGGTTACGCCTTCGGCTAACCCACCCTACGGCAGCGGCAAAACTTCAATCCTTTGGCCGCAGTTTCTCGACTTCGGCATCACTCGGCAGATAGTCCGCGCCTTTCTTGTAGGACGAATCCACCATCACGCCCTTGCCATCCTTCAGCGCGGTCTTGCCGACGAAGGCACCAAGCGTCGACTGGTGATCGATCTGGCGGAAGGTGATCTCTCCAAAGGGCGAGCCCACAGAGAGACCTTCCGCCGCCGCGATCAGCTTCTCCGGATCGGTCGAACCGGCCTTCGCCAGGATCGCCGCCGCCGACTTGATGGTCTGGTAGCCAACGATCGAGCCGAGGCGCGGATAGTCGTTGTATTTGGCCTGGTAGGCCTTGAGGAACGCGTCGTGCTCGGGCGTTTTGATCGAGTACCAGGGATAGCCGGTAACGATCCAGCCCTCGGGCGTCTCGTCCTTGAGTGGATCGAGATATTCCGGCTCACCGGTCAGGAAGGAGACGACATCACGTCCCTTGAACAGGCCGCGCGTATTGCCTTCGCGCACGAGCTTCACGAGATCGGCGCCGAAGGTGACGTTGAGGATCGCCTCCGGATTGGCTTGGGCAACCGCCTGCACCACCGGGCCCGCATCGATCTTGCCCTGCGGCGGCCACTGCTCGTCGACCCACTGGATGTCGGGACGCTTCTCCGACATCAGCTTCTTGAACACCGCAACCGCGGACTGGCCATATTCGTAGTTCGGCGCGATCGTCGCCCAGCGTTTTGCCGGCAGCTTTGCCGCTGCTTCCACCAGCATCGCCGCCTGCATGTAGTTGGAGGGACGCAGGCGGAACGTATACTTGTTGCCCTTCGACCAGGTGACGGCATCCGTCAGCGGCTCGGCGGCGAGGAAGAACACCTTTTTCTGGTTGGCGAAATCGCTCACGGCAAGGCCGATGTTCGACAGGAACGTGCCCGCGAGCATCGCAACGCCCTCGCTCGAGACGAGCTCGTTGGCCGCGGTCTGCGCGTCGGCCGGCTTGCCGCCGTCATCCTTGGAGATCACGACGAGCTTCTTGCCGTTGATGCCGCCGGCCGCGTTGATCTCCTCGACGGCGAGCTGCCAGCCCTTGCGATAGGGCTCGGTGAATGCCGGCAACAGCGAGTAGCTGTTGATCTCGCCGATCTTGATCTCCTGCGCCGTCACCGAGCCGGCCATGCCGCCGACCAGAAGCGCAAACGCCGCGCCGACAAAACAGTTTCTTGCTCGCATCCCAACCTCCAGTTTTTTGAAGACTCAATTTCTTGAGCATGATCTTGTCGGAAAACCGGTCCCCACTTTGCGCAAACGCGGCCCTCCGGATACGGATCATGCTCTAACGCAGGCCGTCTTCGCCCTTGATCTCCGCAACCGTCAACCCGCCAACCCGCGGCAGCGGGCGGCCGCTGTCGGTGACAGCCACCGCGACCATGATCTCGTTGGCGCGCGGCGCGTCGTTGATCTGCACTTCCATGCCGTCGAAATGACTGCGCACGAAGGCCGCGTCCTTGTGGCCTAATGGAATGTCGAGCGTCGTGCCCGGACCGCTGCGCTTCTTCGACGACGGAATCAGTGCCGCGCCCTTGCTCAGGACCTTACGCACTGGCGCGCCCATCTTCGGATGCAGGATCGCGGCAGCATGCTCCAGCTCGCCGTTCTCGCCGACGGCGGCGGCCTTGCCGTAACTCTGCACCTTCGAGCCTTCGATCCCGAGCGCCGCCACCGCGCGCCTTGACAAGAGATCGCCGAGCTCCTCGCCGATCGCGATCAGCGGTGAAAGATCTTCGACGTATTTCCCGGCGAACGGATTCTCAATGACTGCGATCGCCGCGGCGCGCCGGGTCGGCGGCGAGACGGACCGTCCCATCTCCATCTGCGTCTCTTCGACGACGGTGACGATCTTGCGGATGATCGCGCTCATGTCAGCTTCCTTGGCTCGCTTCCCTGATCAGGCATGGACCGCGTTCTCCAATAAAGACGGGCGCGATCGTCGCCGCTCAATATCCTTGGTCCCGATGACAAGCATATCACCACATAGCCTGAGCACGGCACCCTCGATCAGTCCACGATCGAACAATTGCCGTGCACATTCTGCGCCAGATTCGAGAGCCTCGCGAATTTCTATCTGCGACAATGCGCCGACGTCGCGACTGACGAGACGCGCGCCGAGGTCGCTGTCGGGCTGGATCTCGTTCGCCGGACGGCGCTTGACCGCCGGATGCCCGGGCAGATCGACGGCATTGGCGATGACGGTTGCTGCCGCATCGGCTTGAGAGGCCGTCGCTGTCAGCACCGTCACCGCGTCGGCAATACCGAGCGAGAAACTGCGCCCATGGCGCCCGCTGGTCGCCACGCCACGGATCGGATCGTCCGCCCCAATCGTGATCGCCTGCATCACGCCGGCGCGGTCGGGGCGGTCCATCAGGCCGATGGCAAAATGCTCGCCTTCGCCGAGATGCAGCGCGATGTCGCCACCATTGTTGACATAGGCTTGGTCGAGCTGCGCCGCGCCAAGCATAGCACCGAGAACTTCTTCCGCCACACTGCCAGCGACTGCGGCCATCGGCGTGATGAAGCAATCGCCTGCGTAGGGAGCAACGGCGGCGTACATGCGCCGCGCGACGACACCTTTCAGGACGCATTGCACCGGCTGCGCCGCTTTGCGTAATTCCGTCAGCTCGGCACAGAGCTCGTCGAGCAGCCCGGTGAAGCGCCGTGCTGCCGCCTCGTAGGCCGCGCGAACCTGATGCTCGGCTCCCCTCGCCTCCACGATCAGATCAATCGGACCATCCTGCAAATGCAGCCGCCGGCCATCAGACAGCAACGCAATTTGCGGAAGCCTCCTCATGCGCGCCGTCCCGGGATCGGGTTCTGCCACGGCACCTGGCGAATATCATCACTCTCCCGGACCTCGGACAGCGGTCGCACATGATCCATGTGGCCCCCGAGCGCGGCATAGTCGGACAGCCTCATCGTGAACTCGATCGGCGCGACAAGAGCCGGCGTCGGCACATAGCCGAACGCACCGGCCGGCATCTGCGTCACATCGACCATGTAGGTGATGCCGCCGCCGGGCCAGACATAAACCGGCGCACCGCCGCTGGTGACGCGCGTCAGAGCATCCTTCACCGAGCGTGTCAGACGCACCGGATTATCGGTAACGCCGGCGCGCAAGGAACCCCCGGCGCCCGCCATGAACAGTACGGTGCACAAGGCCGGCTCACAATTTTCCTGGATGCGCTCGACCGAGAATCGCAGGTCCGCCGGCATCTCGGTCTCGACCGGCTTCAAGGCACCGTCGAGCACATAGTAGGACGCGTGCTCGCCGGTGGTGGAGACCATCAGCATGGTCAGGCCGGGTTTCGCTTCCTTGGCGTCGAAAGGACCGAGGATCGACAGCGGATCGGAGATGTTGGTGCCGCCCCAGCCCGTGCCGGGATCGGCGACCTGGAAATAGCGACCTGGCGTCGAGCGCCGCCCCTTCATCTTGATGCCGGTGTCGGCAATATCGAGCAGCTTGCCGGCCTGATGCTCGCTGAGCACCCCGGTGATGTGATCGTCGACCACGACGACCTCGTCGACCTTGCCGTGCCACTGCTTTGCGAACATGCCGATCGTCGCCGAGCCGCAGCCGACGCGCATGCGCTCTTCCTTCACGCCGTTGACGATCGGCGGCTCTCCCGCCTGCACCACCACCGTCGCGCCACCGTCAATCGTGAACTCAACCGGCTTGCAGTTGGAGAGATCCATCAGCGTGTCGCAGGTGACGCGGCCTTCCTTCTTGGAGCCGCCGGTCAGATGATGCACGCCGCCGAGCGACAGCATCTGCGAGCCGTATTCGCTGGTCGTGACGTGGCCGACCGCCTCGCCCTGCACGCGCACCACCGCGCTTTCCGGGCCGAGGTAGCGGTCGGTGTCGATTTTCACCTTGACGCCGCAATACGAGAAGATGCCTTCGGTCACGACGGTGACCATGTCGACGCCATCGACTTCCGATGAGACGATGAACGGCGCCGGCTTGTAGTCGGGATAGGTCGTGCCCGCACCGATCGCAGTGACGAAGGTCGAGGGTTCATGGACGATCTTGCCGTCCCAATCCTCTGACCGGCTAAACGGCACCAGCTTGCCGCCGTGCGACACCGTGCGCTCGAGGATGATATGTGGATCGACGCGGACGAGCTTGCCGTCGTGGTTGGCGTAGCGGTCGCAGGCACCCGCCGCGCCCGGCTTGATGTAGCACATCACCGGACAGGCATCGCAGCGGATCTTGTCGGAAGCCGCGCTCGTCGCTTCAGTCACCATGTCAAAGCCAACTGATCCAGGGCTTATCATTCGTATACGAACGATGTTGCGCGCGATGCCGGAAGCTGTCAAGCGGCGCCACCGGCAAAACCATGCGGCTGCCGAATAAAACCTCATCTGCCTGCCTGCCCTGTCCACAAAGCGGGCAACCGCGCTGCACTGCGGCATGCGGCGCTTGCACGTTTGTGTACAAACGGTATCGTCGGGCTTCGCAGTTTGACATGCGCGCGCCGCACCGGGACCAGAGATGACGCAGACACTGATCCGCCTCACCGTGAACGGCCGGATCCATAATGTCGCCGCCGCGCCGGAGACGCCGCTCCTGTATGTGCTGCGCAACGACCTCGCGCTCAACGGTCCCAAATATGGTTGCGGCCTCGGCGAATGCGGCACCTGCACTGTCCTGATCGACGACGCCGCGGCGCGTTCCTGCGTCATTCCGATCGGCGGCTGTGTGGGGCGCGACATCGTGACGCTTGAAGGGCTCGGCACGCGCGACAATCCCGACGCCGTGCAGCAGGCCTTCATCGACGAGCAGGCCGCGCAATGCGGCTACTGCCTCAACGGCATGATCATGACCACCAAGGCGCTGCTTGCGATCAATCCACAACCCACCGCGCAGGAGGCGATGGCCGCGCTGCGCTACAATCTCTGCCGCTGCGGCACGCATGTCGAAATCCTCCGCGCCGTGATGCGCGCATCAGGTCAGCTTGCCGAGGCCGGTGATTGATGGCCTCCCCCGTTTCGAATGAAACTGAGCGGCGCTCCGGATCGCTGGTCGTCGCCCGCGCGCTCGCCGACGGCACGTCCGAGACCTTTGTCCGGATCACCGCCGATGGTTCGGTCAGCGCCTATAACGGCCATGTCGATCTCGGCACCGGCATCCGCACAGCGCTCGGCCAGATCGTTGCCGAAGAGCTCGACGTGTCGTTTGCGCGCGTCGTCGTGGTGCTCGGCGATACCGCTGTCGTGCCGAACCAGGGCGCGACGATTGCCAGCGAAACCATTCAGATCACCGCCGTTCCCCTGCGCAAGGCCGCCGCGCAAGCGCGACATTTTCTGATCGCGCGCGCCGCCGAACGGCTGGAGCTTTCGGCTGGGGATCTCAGCATTGAGGACGGGCTGGTTCGCGGCCACAACCGCAGCATCAGCTTTGGAGAGCTGATCGGCGATGAGGTGATCCGTCTCGAGCTTGCCGATGATGTCGCCGTGAAACCCGTCGGCGACTACGCTATCGTCGGCCAGTCCGTGCCGCGCGTCGACCTGCCGGCGAAGGCGACCGGCGAGATGACCTTCGTGCACGACGTCCGTGTGCCCGGCATGTTGCACGGCCGCGTGGTGCGGCCGCCCTATGCCGGCGTCGATGCCGGGCCGTTCGTCGGAACCAGCCTGATCGCGGTGGACGAGTCCTCGGTGCGCGATATTCCCGGCCTCGTCGGCGTCGTGCGCCTCGGCGACTTCGTCGGCGTCGTCGCCGAGCGCGAGGAGAATGCGATTCTGGCCGCAAATCGGCTGAAGGTGAGCTGGAAGCCGACACCCGCGCTACCCGATCTCGCCGACCTCGAGACCGCCCTGCGCGCCAACCCGTCGACGCCGCGCACGCTGATCGACAAGGGCGACGTGAACGCGGCCATCGCCGCTGCCGCCAAGCCAATGCGGCGGACTTACGTCTGGCCCTACCAGATGCACGCGTCGATCGGGCCTTCCTGCGCCGTTGCCGATTTTCAGGAGGGGCGCATCCGGGTCTGGTCCGGAACGCAAAACCCGCACATCCTGCGCACCGACCTTGCCTTGCTGATCGAGCGGCCCGAGACCGAGATCGAGGTGATCCGGCTGGAGGCCGCCGGATGCTACGGCCGCAACTGCGCCGATGACGTCACGGCGGACGCACTGCTGCTCTCGCGCGCAGTCGGTCGGCCCGTGCGCGTGCAGTTGACGCGGGAACAGGAACACGCCTGGGAGCCCAAGGGCACCGCGCAGCTCGTCGACGTCAATGGCGGGTTGGACGCCGACGGCGGCGTCGCCGGTTACGATCTCGCCACGCGCTATCCTTCGAACGCCGCGCCGACGCTTGCGCTGCTTCTCACAGGCCGGATATCGCCCGAGCCCGACGTGCTGCAGATGGGCGACCGCACCGCGATCCCGCCCTACGACTACGAACACATGCGTGTCGTCGCGCACGACATGCCCCCAATCGTGCGCGCCTCCTGGTTGCGCGGCGTCTCGGCGCTGCCGAACAGCTTTGCGCATGAATCCTATATTGACGAGCTCGCGACCGAAGCCGGTATCGATCCGATCGAATATCGCCTGCGCTACCTGAAGGACCAGCGCGCGGTCGATCTCGTCAATGCGGTCGCCGAGCGCGCGGGCTGGACACCACGACCGGTGCGCCAGGACAAGGGCGGCGATGTCGTGCATGGGCGCGGCTTTGCTTATGCGCTCTACGTGCACAGCAAGTTCCCCGGCTACGGCGCGGCGTGGTCGGCCTGGATCGCCGATGTCGCGGTCAACAAGACGACCGGCGATGTCAGCGTCACCCGCGTCGTCGCCGGCCAGGATTCCGGATTGATGATCAATCCGGACGGCGTGCGCCACCAGATCCAGGGCAACGTGATCCAGTCGACCAGCCGCGCGCTGATGGAGGAGGTCTCCTTCGAGCGCGGCGCGGTGGCGGTGCGCGAATGGGGCGCCTACCCGATCATCCCCTTCCCCGACGTGCCCAAGATCGACGTGCTAATGTTGCCGCGTCAGGACCAGCCGCCACTCGGCGTCGGCGAATCCGCCTCGGTGCCGAGTGCGGCAGCGATCGCCAATGCGATCTTCGATGCCACAGGCGTGCGCTTCCGCGAGCCGCCATTCACGCCGGAGCGCATCCTCAAAGGCTTGCGTGGCGACACGTCGCCTGAGCCTCAGGCGTTACCTGCGCCGGCAGCCGCCCCGACCGGCTCCTGGACAAACCCGTTCGCGAAGCGCACCGGCATCTTCGCGAGCGTGGCCGCGCTCTGCACGGCCGCCATCGGTATCGGCGCCGCCATGCTACCGGGCCGCGCCATCGCGCCGATCGCGCGGCCCGATGCATCCGTCTATTCGGCTGCGACGATCGCGCGCGGCGCAGAGCTCGCCGCGCTCGGCAATTGCGCGGAGTGTCACACGACCGCGGGCGGCGCGCTGAACGCCGGCGGGCGCGCGCTGGAAACGCGGTTTGGCACCATCTACAGCACCAACATCACGCCGGACGCCGCGACCGGTATCGGCGCCTGGTCCTACCCGGCCTTCGAGCGCGCGATGCGCGAGGGACTGCATCGCGACGGCCGACAGCTCTATCCCGCATTCCCCTACACGCATTTTGCGAAGACAAGCGACGCAGACATGCAGGCGCTGTACGCGCACCTGATGGCGCAGCCCGCGGTGCGGGCGACCACACCGAACAACGCGCTCTCTTTCCCGTTCAATCTTCGGCCGTTGCTGGCTGGCTGGAATGCGTTGTTCCATCGAACCACCACGCTCAAGCCCGACCCGATCAAGTCCGAGCAGTGGAATCGCGGCGCCTATCTCGTCGAAGGCCTCGGCCATTGCAGCGCCTGCCATTCGCCGCGCAATGCGCTCGGTGCCGAGCAGCAGAGCGCCTATCTCGCCGGCGGCTTTGCCGAGGGCTGGGAGGCGCCGGCGCTGACGTCGCTCTCGCTGGCACCGATTCCCTGGAGCGAGGACGAGCTTTACGCCTATTTGCGCACCGGCCATTCGCGTTTCCACGGCGTGGCGGCCGGGCCGATGGCGCCCATCGTGCGGGATCTCGCCGCCCTGCCCGATCAGGACATCCGCGCAATGGCGATCTATCTCGGCTCGTTCAACGACACCGCGATCGACCGGCAGGCGCAGGACGCGCTTGCCGCCAAGCTCGAGAACGCGACGCAAGTCACCGTCGCCGCCTCGACCGGCGCGCGGCTCTATCAGGGCGCGTGCGCCGTCTGCCACGAGGTCGGCGGTCTGCCGCTGTTCGGCAGCCGGCCGTCACTGTCGCTCAACAGCAATCTCCACAGCGCGAAACCGGACAATCTCGTGCAGGTGATCCTGCACGGCATCATCGAGCCAGCGTCCAGCGACCTCGGCTATATGCCCGCGTTCAAGCACAGCATGAGCGACGCGCAGGTCGAGGAGCTCGTTGCGTTCCTGCGCAAGCAATTTGCGCCGGACAAGCCGGCGTGGACTGGCATCCGCGAGACGATTACGCGCGTGAAGGCCTCTGCGAACTAGCCGTGCTTCTTCGTCTCCACCGGCGGCGTGCCGTGGGTGTGGAAGGACTCGATCGTCTTCAGTCCCCAGGCCTGACCTTTCTTGCGCTCCTCTTCCGTCCACACGATCGGCTTCCAGTCGGGTGCGAGGATTAGCCGTGCGCCGGCGTTGGCGACTTCGACGCGGTTGCCGCCGGGTTCGTAGACGTAGAGAAAGAAGGTCTGCTGGATCGCATGCTTGTGCGGGCCGGTCTCGATGTAGACGCCGTTCTCCAGGAAGATGTCGGCAGCGCGAAGGATCTCCTCGCGGCTGTCGAGCGCGTAGGTGACATGGTGGAAGCGGCCGGGCACGCCGGAATGGTCGAGCGAATAGGCGAAATCGTAGCTCTTGTTCGACATCGTCAGCCACATCGCGGCTTCCCGGCCGTCGTTGAGCACGATCTGCTCGGTGAGGCGGCAGCCGAGATAGTTCTCGAAGAACTCGCGGTTGGCCTTGATATCGGCCGCGAGGCAGTTGAGATGGTCGAGGCGGCGCACGTTGGCACCGCGCGCGGGAAAACGCTGCGCCTGGTTCTTCAGAGCGGGCTTCAGCTCGGGCGGAGCCTGATACCACTCGGTCTCGTAGTAGAGCTCGACGATATGGCCGTCAGGATCGCGGCAGCGGAAGGTCGGCCCCTGCCCCATGTCGCCGTCGATCCAGCCGATGTCGAAGCCGGACCCCTTGAGCGCTGCGACGCGCCGCTCCAGCGCCTGCTGACTGCGTGCGCGCAGCGCCATGTGGCCCATGCCCGAGGTTTTCGACGCCGTGAGTTTTAGCGAATAGCGCTCATAGTCATCCCAACCGCGCAAGTAAACGGACTCACCCTTCTGCCCGCTGACCGTCATGCCCATGACGTCGACGAAGAATTTCAGACTCTCGTCCGGCTTCGGCGTCAACAGCTCCATGTGGCCGAGATGGGCGAGATCGAGGATCGGTTCTGGCTGCATCATTTCCTCCATGGCATGACGGGTGATCGGCTTCACGGATCCCGGAATTTCGACGCGCGCTCGCGGGCGCAACGGCGGACCCTGTATGCGCCCAGGCCGGCCCTGGATCATTTGTACTAATGTACAAATGATTAGGTCTCGTCAACAAATAGAAATCCCCTCGTCCCGCACCGGGCTGCGCCGGTCCGCGTCGCTTTCGGATCCCGACCACGCCGGGTGGTTTTCCGAATGGTAAATTTCTCCTTACGCGCCGACGGCCGGCCGGCCCAGAAAACGGCATTGTCCTACCGATTTTCGCGGCAAGTAGGCACTTCGAACAAATCTCCCAACCGAATTGTCACAGATTTAACAAAGCGGCGGCGCCTCGCATTTAACCGTTTGTGCAGTGACCGCCGCGCATAGTTGGAACAAATCCTCGTTGTTGCCAGGTTCATCATCGTGACATCTTTTGGACGCGTGATTTCGGTACGCGGATCGCTTGCGCGGGTCGGGCTTTTGGCGGAAAGCCGGATGCCGATCTCGGAAGTGCGTGCCACTGTCGGCCGCTTCGTCAGCATCCGCTGCGCCAGCTCGGTCATCGTGGCCATGATCACCGAGGTTTCCTGCGAGAACCTCTCGACCGGGGACACTTACATTGCCATCGCCTCCGTCGACCTGCTCGGCGAGATCCTCAATGCCAGCGACAAGGCCAAGTTCCAGCGCGGCGTCACCAACTATCCGACCATCGGCGATGCGGTCGACCTGATCACCAGCCAGGAGCTGCGCACGATCTATGCGCCGACGGGCGCGGACCAGATCAATGTCGGTTTCCTGCAACAGGACCGTTCCGTCGTCGCTTATGTCGACGTCGAGGAAATGCTTTCCAAGCATTTTGCGGTGCTCGGCTCGACCGGCGTCGGCAAATCGACCGGCGTGTCGCTGCTGCTCAACGAAATCCTGAAAGCGCGCCCGAACCTGCGCGTCTTCCTGCTCGACGTCCACAACGAATATGGTCGCTGCTTCGGCGACCGTTCCCTGGTGCTCAACCCGCGGAACCTGAAGCTGCCGTTCTGGCTGTTCAATTTCGAGGAAATCGTCGACGTGCTGTTCGGCGGCCGGCCTGGCGTGCCCGAAGAGCTCGACATCCTCGCCGAAGTCATCCCGATCGCCAAGGGTGTCTACACGCAGTATCAGAACTCCGACCGCCTCGGCCTCAAGCGCATCGATCCCAAGCAGGTCGGCTTCACCGTCGACACGCCGGTGCCCTACCGGCTGGTCGATCTGATCTCGCTGATCGACGAGCGCATGGGCAAGCTCGAAAACCGCTCCTCGCGCATCATCTATCACAAGCTGATCTCGCGCATCGAGGCGGTGCGCAACGATCCGCGCTACGCCTTCATGTTCGACAATGCCAATGTCGGCGGTGACACCATGGCGGAGGTGATCAGCCACCTATTCCGTCTGCCGGCCAACGGCAAGCCGATGACGGTGATGCAGCTTGCCGGCTTTCCAGTCGAGGTGATCGACTCCGTCGTCTCGGTGCTCTGCCGCATGGCCTTCGATTTCGGCCTGTGGAGCGACGGCGTCTCGCCGCTGCTGTTCGTCTGCGAAGAGGCGCACCGCTATGCGTCCGCCGATCGCAACGTCGGTTTCGGGCCGACCCGCAAGGCGGTGTCGCGCATCGCCAAGGAAGGCCGCAAATACGGCGTCTATCTCGGTCTCATCACCCAACGTCCAGCCGAACTCGACGCCACCATCATCTCTCAGTGCAACACGCTGTTCACGATGCGCCTGGCCAACGACCGCGACCAGGCGCTGCTCCGCGCCGCGGTGTCGGATGCGGCCGCGAACCTGCTCTCTTTCGTGCCTTCGCTCGGCACCCGTGAGGTCCTGGCGTTCGGCGAAGGCGTGGCACTGCCGACGCGACTGCGCTTCAAGGAGGTGCCGCCGCATCAATTGCCGCGCGGCGAAGCGACCATCAGCAGCGTTCCCTCGGTCACGGCCGGACACGACATGCATTTCGTCAGCGCTGTGCTCGAGCGCTGGCGCGGGGCCACCTCTCAGCGCGACGTGCCTAACGATCCCGTGTTCTCGGCGCCGCCTGCGAAGACGCTCTCCAGCATCGACGCCCCGATGCTCCAGCCGTCGATGGGGCTCGACCCCGACCGCTTCTCCCTGCTGAAGAAGCCGCTGCGGTAAGCTGGACTCCGCAACCCGTCTCGGCCGAACTTGCCGGATGCCGGCACGGCGCTGCGTCTTTTCGTGGCGACGATATGCGTTTCACGGTGTCGCAGGGAGAACTGCCAGCCGAAGCACGTCCGTGACATCGGATACGGCTTCCAATATGTCGACACGGGACCAAATCTCCTCGGCAGCGTTTTGTCCAATGACGGGCGTCGCATTGTCCATGAACTTGCTCCGGATGACCTCCTCGGAGGCCGGCCGTTCGACACTGCCGAGCGCGAATTCAATGAGGGGCGACGCATATGACTTCCCCTCGCTCGTGACCGTGACGCGGCCAGCCGGCCGGCGCCGCTCGCCGCTCATCAAGTCATTGATCGCCGGATCGACTTCCGCGCGAACTCGCCCGGCCAGTTCAAGCAGATCGGTTCGCTCCAAGGTCTCGCGGGCATACCAGTTGGAAGCGGGATGAATCCCAAGAAGCAGAGCCGCGAAGGCGTAAGGGAAGCTGAACTGCGCATCCACCATCGTCGCCGGTGCAGGATCCATGAAATCCCGACAAAGACCAATCGATGTATGAATGACAACATGGTCGATATCGCTGGGGCCGAGCGAGTTGTCCCTGATCAGTTGCTCCAAGGCTTCCATGGCGGTGTGCATCCACCGGCACACCGGATAGGTCTTGAAGGTACTGCCGAGGATAGCCCATTCGTGGGCCAGGCCGGCCGTGAGCGCCTCCTCCTCGAAGCAATCAGAGCCCAGCATCCGCCATAGCCCGGTCGGGCCGTCCAGCACGCTTTTCGATCCGACGATGCCGCATCCATGCATTTGCACGGCACGGACGCCCGCCTCCGCCGCGGGCGCATTGAAGTCCTTGAGCGAAATCAGCGGGCGCTCAGCGAAGTTGTACTTCCGCAGACTCGGCACATTGGAAAGCGTGGCGGCGAGCCCCACGGCGTTGTTCATTTCGTCAGCGTCAAGCTGCGAGAGCTTGCCGAATGCGATGCAGGCGGACACCGTCTGGTGCTGGCAGACGCCGTAGACTTCGCGAAAGCGCTCGATCGTCGGCTGAATTGAACGGATGAGCCGATTGTTGATCTCGTAAGCGGCGACGACCGCCGTGAGAAACTCGCTGCCGCTGACACGGTTCACGAACGATCCGCTCGTGGCGGCGGCAATGATCGTGGCGCCGGGGTGCCCCATGCCCTTTCCGGCAATTTCATAGCCGTCATCGTAATCAAGAGCATTCATGCATGCTGAGTTGCCAAAGGCGGCAGCGGCCGGGCCCAATTGCATACCCGCCCCGAAGACAGGTACGCTCCCGTGGGCGTGTTCCAGCCGGAGGTATTGCAGGAGCTGTCGCGCAAGCGACGTTCCCGCGCCCGCGAGGCCGCAGCCGAGGGTGTCGAGGACATGAAGTTTGGCCTTCTTGCGAACCTCGGCGGGTATGTCTTCGATCCGAAGCTGCGCCGCAAACCGGCAAACCTGCGCTGTCAGAGTTGACGCCGCCTCGTTCATTTCGAGGCGCCGTAGAATCGTTCCTCGTAGGCACGTGCGAGGGCAAGCGTCACGGGACCCGGCAGCCCATCGCCGATCCGACGTCCATCCACCGAACGCACCGGCGTCACGCCGCCGAACGTGCCGGTCACGAACGCCTCATCAGCCCCGTAGACCTCTGCCAGGGTGAAGTCCAGCTCACGACACTCGAGACCGAGGCCGGCACAGCTCTCGATGATCTTGGCCCTCGTGATTCCCTTGAAGCAAAAGCGTCCCGTGGATGTTTCGACCCGGCCATCGCGGACAATGAAGAAGTTGGTGGAGTTGCAGCTCGACACGAAGCCCGACGGATCCAGCATCAGCGCCTCGTGGGCACCGCAGCTGATGGCCTGAAGCAGGGCCTGAATCAGATTCAGGCGGCTGTGCGAGTTCAGCCGCAGGTCGAAGACATCCGGACTGCTGCATCGGAAAGTGGAGGTTGCGATCTTCATTCCGGAAGCCTTGATTTCCGGATCCGGCAGCTTGTACTCGGCCGTGATCGCGACGGTCGCCTTGCCGAGAGCGTTCCTCGGGTCCTGGTGGACGGTTCTCTTTTCCCCACGCGTGACCATCAGGCGGAGATGCGCTCCATCCTCCATTCCATTGGCGGATACAGTCTCCTCCAGAGCGGCTCGCATCTGGGCGACGGTCATGCCGATGTCGATCGCGATCGTCTGGGCCCCCTGGTAGAGCCGCTTCAGATGCTCGTCCACCAGGACGAGGTTGCCGCGACTGAGGCGAATGCCTTCCCAGACACCGTCTCCCAGGCCAAAGCCGGCATCGAAAATCGAGACCAAGGCCTCTGATCTGGGAACCAGCCTGCCGTTGAGCCAGATCAACACGTGCGCGTTGCGTGGGTCTTCCACTGGCGTCTGAGCGCCCTTGCTCTCGATCATCGGACCATGCCTAGAAGCTGAATTCGGTGAAGCGGTTGAGGAAGGCTTTGGTGCGTTCTTTCTGGGGTGTCTTGAGCACCTGCTCGGGCGCCCCTTCCTCGTGGATGCGCCCCTCATGAAGGAAGAGTACGCGCGTCGCGAAATGATAGGCAAAGCCAAGCTCGTGCGTGACGAGCAGCATCGTGCGGCCTTCCTTGGAGAGACCAAGGATGACTTGCAGCACCTCGCCGACCAACTCCGGATCGAGCGAAGACGTGGGTTCGTCAAAAAGCAGTATCTCGGGATCCATCGCGAGCGCTCGCGCGATGGCGACGCGCTGCTGCTGCCCACCCGAGAGCCGAGCCGGAAACTGGTCGGCCTTTTCGGCAAGCCCCACCCTGGCGAGGTAGTGGCGCGCTCTGGCGGCCGCCTCCGATTTGGATTTACCGAGCACCGAGAGGGGCCCCTCCATCACGTTTTCAAGCGCGGATTTGTGCGGGAACAGGTTGAACTGCTGGAAGATCATTCCGATCCGGGTGCGCAGCCGACACAGTTCGGCTTCGCTATAGCGGATTGCGCCTGATCCGTTCTTGCCGGTCGCTTGTCCGATTGCCTTGCCGTCGAGCCAGATGCGGCCATCAGAAGGCGTCTCCATGAAATTGATACAGCGGAGGAAGGTGCTCTTACCGGACCCGCTCGAGCCAAGAATGGCGATGCGTTCGCCGGGCTTCACCGCCAGGTCGATGCCGCGCAGCACGTGATTATCACCGAAGCTCTTGTTGAGGTTCTCGACCCGCAGAATGTCGTTGTCCATAGGATCAGGCTCCCCTGGCATTCAGCCGGCGCTCGAGCAGGTATGCTGCAAGCGTGCCGGGATAGATCAGGACGAAGTAGATGATCGCCACGACCGTAAAAGTTTCGAGCGGCAGGAATGTCTGCGTGCTCAGGGACCGGGCCTGATACATCAGCTCATTGACCGTGATGACGGAGGCGATCGAGGTCATCTTGGCGAGCTCGACACCACGGTTTGTGAATGCGGGAATCATCCGCCGCAGCGCCTGCGGGAGAATGATCCGCTGCATGACTTTCCAATACGGCATGCCGAGGGCACGTCCCGCTTCCCATTGTCCTCGGAAAATCGATTGCAGGCCGCCACGATAGATCTCTGCACAATAGGCGGACGTGTTCAGGCAGAGTCCCAGGCTTGCGGCGACGAACGGTGTGGTCTGGAGGCCCGTCAGCACCGGAAACGCGTAGTAGAACCATACCAGTTGGACCAGGACGGGCGTGTTCCGGAACACCTCGATGTAGAGCGAGGCCGGCCAATTGATCCATTTGCGCTGAGAGCTTCTGGCGATTCCGAGGAATAGTCCGACGATCAGTGAGAACGTGAAGGCTATTGCCCAGAGTGCGAAGGTCAGGCCGATGCCGCGCAACAGCAGGTCGGTGTTGGCGAAGATTTCGGCGAACTGGAATTCGTAGCTCATGTCAGTCGCCGTTTCCGTGCAGGCGGGCTTCGACCCGACGCATGACGAGGCTTGCGGCCAGGAGAACGGTAAAGAAGATGGCCGCCACCGCCGTATAGGTTTCTAGCGGCCGGAAACTCTGGGAGGCGACCGTCATCGCCCGGTAGAGCAGCTCTCCGTAAGCGACCGTCGCTGCAAGCGCCGTCGTCTTGACCAACTCGAAGGACCGCTCCATCAGAGGCGGCACCATCCTGCGCATGGCCTGGGGCAGGATGATCCGCCACATGAGCTGAGTGTAGTTCATGCCAAGGGCGCGCGCAGCTTCCCACTGGCCCTTTTCGATTGAAACGATGCCGCCCCGGAAAACCTCGGCGAAAAACGCACCTGATTGGACTGACAGCGCCAGCAGGGCTGCCGAAAAGGGGCTGAGGCTTACGCCGGTGACGATGGGCAAGCCGTAAAAATACCAGAAGAAATGAACGAGCG
The DNA here is from genome assembly GCF_059803455.1 of Bradyrhizobium sp. UFLA05-108. Lineage (NCBI taxonomy): Bacteria > Pseudomonadati > Pseudomonadota > Alphaproteobacteria > Hyphomicrobiales > Nitrobacteraceae > Bradyrhizobium > Bradyrhizobium sp. UFLA05-108. The sequence continues at coordinate 93,943 of NZ_JBANAZ010000005.1, forward strand.
GAGGTGTGTTCCTGTAGAACTCGATGATCGCCGTGGCCGCAAGCGACAGCGCCCGGGACTTCGCCAGGCGCATGAGTCCGAGAACGAGGCCGATCGCCATGCCGAGAACAATGGCGCATGCTGACAGCCAGAGAGTATTCAGCAGGCCACCGAGAAGGAAGCCTGCGTTGTTCCAGACGGGGCTGAAGTCCCAGGTATATCGCACGACAGCTACTTCCGCACTTGCGGCCAGCGGGAAAACGCAGTGTTACGACAGGACTATCATTTCCATAGTTCGCGAACGATCGCGGGAGCTTTCGAAACGTCGATGCTCCGGAACTTCAGGTAGTCCTCGTAGATCCGCTGGGTCTCACCGGTCGCATAGTAGTAGGCGAGCGACAGCCCGAGCCAGTCGCGCCAGGTCTTGTCGGTATCGCGACGAACACCCGCGCTCGTGCTCGAGGCGCGAATGGGCTCAGGCAGGACGACTGTGCCCTTCTTGACGCGCGCCTGAAGCATCACAAGCGCGGGATGAAAGAGCGAAATCGCATCGACGCGACCGGCCTGGAAGGCAGCCGCAGTTTCATCGCCCGACGGGAAGCGCTCGATCTGCGCGTTGGGAAGTCTCGTCGTGATATCACGATCGGGCGAGGTGCCGAGGACGACGCCTATCCTGACCTCCGGCTTGTTGAATTCGGCCCATGACTTCGCCGTGAGGCCGTCGCGGACCAACAGGCCCTGCGCATACCAGAACATCGGCTCGACCGGGAAGTCGATGGCCAGTGCCCGTTGTGGCGTGGCGTCGAGCACGAACATGACGTCGAATTGCCCTGCTTGAAGGCCGGCAACCGCGTTTCCCCATGTAGTCTCGACCGGAACGGGCTTCACGCCGAGATCGCGCGCAAGAGCGACGCCAACGCCCCAGCCGATCCCGTACCATTCATTCGACCGCGCATCCTTGTAGAACCACGGTTCGCCTTGCGCGACGCCTATCTTGAGTTCTCCGCTGTCGCGAATGCGCTGAAGAGTGTTGGTCGACGACTGCGCCTGCGCGCCCGTGCCTGATGCGGCGACGGTGACTGCCGCGACGCCCACGGCGCCCAGGCTCAAAAGGTTGCGGCGGGATGTAGAAGGCTGGGTATGCGCTTTCCCTCTTCTGGATCGATTGAATTGCGGATTTTGGGGAGGCCCTTGCCAGGCGCCGGCATCCCTCCGAGAGGCATGACCGTGGGCTCGTAGAATTCGGTGTGTAATACGATTTCACCCGATAATACCAGAAGAACTTCTTCTTCCTCGTGTGTGATGAGCTTGCCGAAATCTCTGACTTCGCTAGCCTTGATCATCGCCTTCAGCGGAATCATTTTTTCCCCGATGAGATCGGTGCAGAGCATCTGATAGTCGTAATTCTTCGTTCTGAGGACTTTCCTTGCCCGTCGGGGATAGTCCGGACGTTGAGCACGGCACCCGCCTCGACTATGGTTGCGACCCCAATCCGGAAAACCATGCCGATGACCAAACCCTCCGAAAATCGTTTCCCCACTCCGGCCCTCGACGCGCTGCCGGAGGACATCCGCACGCGCCTCCTTGCCGTGCAGGAGAAAAGCGGCTTCGTGCCGAACGTGTTCCTGACGCTGGCCTACCGGCCCGACGAGTTTCGCGCCTTCTTCGCCTATCACGACGCGCTGATGGAGAAAGACTCCGACCTCACCAAGGCCGAGCGCGAGATGATCGTGGTTGCAACCTCGGCGGCCAACCAGTGCCAGTATTGCGTGATCGCGCACGGCGCGATCCTGCGCATCCGCGCCAAGAATCCGCTCATCGCCGACCAGGTCGCGGTGAACTACCACAAGGCCGACATCACGCCGCGGCAGAAAGCGATGCTCGATTTCGCAATGAAGGTCTCGGCCGACGCACAGCGGATTTCGGAGGAGGATTTCGCCGCGCTTGGCCCCCACGGTTTCAGCGACGACGACATCTGGGACATCGCTGCGATCGCAGCGTTTTTCGCGATGTCGAACCGGCTCGCGAACTTCACGGGCATGCGACCGAACGACGAGTTTTACCTGATGGGGCGCCTGCCGAAACAATGATCGCGCCGCTCGACTGGCCCGAGATCATGCTGCGGCTTGGCACCGCCACGCTCGCAGGCTGCGCCATCGGCTTGAACCGCGATCTGCAGGGCAAGCCGATCGGGTTGAAGACGCTCGGCATCGTCGGTCTGTCGACTGCGACTGTCGTGTTGCTCGCGGTCCAGTTCGCCGAGCCCGGGAAGATCTCAGACGCGACCAGTCGCGTCATCCAGGGCATCCTCACCGGCATCGGCTTTCTCGGCGCCGGCGTCATCGTCCACGAAAGTGAGCATTTTCGCGTGCGCGGCCTCACCAGCGCCGCCTGCACTTTCCTCGCGGCCTGCCTCGGGATTGCCTGCGGCGCCGGAGAGTGGCTGATCATCGGCACGGCGTTCGCCCTGGCCTTCCTGATCCTCACGGTGGGCAACCGCACCGAGCGCTGGCTGCACCGCGCGCTCGGCGGCGAGAAGGAGCCGCATGATGTCGAGACAACGGCGAGACGAGACACGCGGGAGCGCTAGTCCCTGCGCATCACTCTACCAATCAAACATTTGCAGCACGCCCATGCAAGCAACCGGTGTTCTGGACTCAATCGAGCTCGCTCGCAGACGTCATCGTTTTTTGGACCTGCAATTTATGCACTATGTCACGTCTGGTCGTGCCAGGCTCGCAACGGAGATCGTGGGCAGCGGCACTCCCATCATCTTTCTTCATGCCAACGTGTGCGACCGGCGCATGTGGCGCGACCAGTTAATTGGGCTAGGCGCCACGCATAAGGCGATTGGCTATGACCGGCGCGGGTTCGGCGAAACTCACGCCGAGCTGGAGGACTTCTCCGCCCTCGCAGACCTCGTGGCAGTGCTGGATGCTACCGCAGACGGCAAGCGCGCAGTCCTCGTCGGTTGCTCCCTCGGGGGACGCATCGCGCTTGATGCCTCCCTCCGGCACCCATCGCGTGTTGGCGCCCTCGTTCTGATCGCGCCCAATGTCGCAGGCGCACCTGATCCGATCTATCCTCCCGAAATCGATGAGCTGACGACGCAATCAAAGGGGATTGAGGCATCAGGCGATCTGGACCGGTTGAACGCGATGAAGGCGCGTCTCTTGTTGGACGGACCATTGGCCCCGGAAGGCCGCGTAGCGGGCCCCGCTCGCGACCTGTTCCTTGACATGAACGGCATCGCGCTCCGCGCCTCGCCATTCGGATCGGACATCGACATTCAACCCTTCTTCCATCGCCTCAATGACGTCGCCGTGCCGACCCTTGTGATTTGGGGCGATCTCGACTTTCCCCATGTTCAGGAACGCTGTCGTCACGTGGCAGCGACGGTACCCGGCGCGGAAGGTCGTCAGATGCCGGGTGTCGCACATCTGCCCAGCCTCGAGCGCCCGGCGGAAATCACAGCCCTCATTGCCGAATTTGCCGCCCGATGTATGGGGGCCGCCGCGTAGATGCGCGCGTCTCGCGCGACGGAGTCAGTGCTTCGCCATCAACTCGTTCGCTGGGGCAAAGCGTTCGGCGAACGTCGCTGCCTTGGCTTCGCGAGCTACGGCAAGCGAAGCCGAGATGAAACTATGAAACCCTACTGCGGCGACCGCGAGCAAGGCGGCGGCGAAGACCAGACGGCGCATTCCTTCCTCCTTCTTGGGCTCGATCCCCGAAGCATGGAACGGCTTTGTTTCAGGATCTTTTCGTGCGGCAGGAAAACGATTTCGCTCAAGAGACCGTGATGAGGTCCTGCAAGGAACGCTCCGGCAAACAACGGAATACTTTGGTTTAGCCCGCTCATCCCTTCTTATGCCCTCCGCATCGGCTCGTACAATTGAGCGACGGCGACAGTTTCTTATGCTCCAGACTAGTCCAAAACGACGCATGCACCGCGCGAACTCCACTCTCGGATAGCGCGACCAACAATAGTCACCGTCGTTTTACGTTGGGCGCGAGTCGTGTTGGGAATTTTGCGCTCGGGATCACGATCGTGAATGGCAAGGCTGCCGCTGACAAGCAGCCTTTGCCGGAATGCAAAGTTGTCGAGGAACACTCAAATGAACGTCTTCGTTCAGAAGCTTAATGGCCTGTGGCACCTGATCGTCGGGTCGTGCCAGATCCGCACCCCTTTCCTGGAGACGCAGGATCGGGAGCTGGTCGTGACATACGCCCGGCGCGTCTATCCGGGCGCCAAGGTCTTCCAGCGCGACTGACGTGAGCGTCGCGCCCTAGTCATCCCCCGCCGGTCCGCACCAGCCGGGCAGATAGATCGCGTCCTTGATCTTTGCGGCAGCCATCGCCTTCTCCAGCGCCTTGTCGAAATTGGCATCGACCGCCTTGCGTGACAGCTTGCGGCGCAAATAGTCGGCCCACAGGAATTCGGAGAACGGCGTAGTATCCTTGGCGAAGCCACCCATGCGGCGGAGTTCGCCAGCGAGGCTGCGGAACGGATCGTCCTTGAGATCGGCGACCGATTTCGGCAGGTCCTTGAAATGCCGCCGCTCGCCCTTGGCATCGTAAGGGTAGACCCAGCGCTTGTTGTCCATCACGCCCCAGAAGGCCTCGCGCTCGACCATCCTGAGGTCGCCGACGACGGTGACCAGCACGTCCTTGACGCCCTCGTCATGTAGCGCGCGGGCAAGGTGATGATGGTCGATGACGTAGTAGCGCTGGTCCGGCCCGTAGACCACTGGGATCATGTGCCTGCCCAGCGCGTCCGCCTGCTTCTCCTTGTCCTGCTCGCGCCAGCGCTTGCGCTTCTCCTTGACCTCGCGCATGCCGACCGTCATCTGCGTCGGCCTCAGCGACAGGATCTGCACCGGGTGCACTCTTGGCTCGCGCGTGTTGGTCATGATGAAAGACCCTCAAAGGTTGCTGGAAACGTCCTGGACGTCCGTACGATTATGCCATGACGGCCGGGACGGCAAATTAGGTTCCAAGAGACACAGGAAACGGCCTCGGAGAAATAATTCCGAAATCGCCAATGCACCTCAGCGTTGTGAAGATTTTCTGCAACGCTTCGCAGCCCTGTGCTATCTAAATTTCGCTGCTTTGAAAGCTGATCCGCGACTGATCCTTTGGCATGAAAACCCAGCGGCCCATAACCTCGGACGGCGAGCACCGGGTGCTCCAGTTCAGGCCGCGCAGCCAGCTTCAGGCCGCGCCCCGGCCGGGGAACGGTACCGTTCAGCCGTTGCGCGCCCAGCCCGCGCCGGAACCGCTCGACCTCTCGCGTTATGAGCAGCCCCGCGACGAGCCGGACGACTTTCGCCACCGCATGCTCGCCAACATCGCAGCCCTCGCCTTCACCATCGCGCTGACCGCGATCGGGATCTGGCTCGCGGTCAGCATTGCCGACCTGCGCCGGACCCAGGATTGCGTGCTGATGGGCCGGCGCGACTGCGTGAAGATCACGACGCCGCATATCTAGGCAGCCGGCCCCGAGAGGCCCGGTTCGCGGGGCTTCGACCGGCATCCCCAGCCCTGTTCTTAGGCCCCGCCCGGCTCCATTGAACTCAGAGCTGCCCTCCGATATACGGGCACTCGACCCGGCCAGAGGGCGTTTGAGGGCATCACTCGGGGCGCGATGCCCGCCCACCGTGCCTCTCTGGAAAATCTGAAAAATAGCTACAATATATCAAAGGCTTAGTGATGTCCTCTACATTCGATCAGGTCGCCACGATCATCGCTGAAACCTGCGACATCCCGCGCGACACGATCACGCCGGATAGCCACGCCATCGACGATCTGGGCATCGACAGCCTCGATTTCCTGGACATCGCGTTCGCGATCGACAAGCAGTTCGGCATCAAGCTGCCGCTGGAGAAGTGGACCCAGGAGGTCAACGACGGCAAGGCGACCACCGAGCAGTATTTCGTGCTGAAGAACCTGTGCGCGCGCATCGACGAGCTGGTGGCGGCCAAGGGCGCGAGCACCTGATCGCGCGACCATGCAACTCGAATACTTCCACATGATCGATCGCATCGTCGACCTCAACGTCGACGAGAAGCGGATCGTCGTCGAGGCGCTCGTTCCGAAGGAAAGCACCATCTTCGAGGGACACTTTCCGGGCTATCCCCTGATGCCCGGCGTGCTCCTGATCGAATCGATGGCGCAGGCCTCGGGCTGGCTGCAGCTCGGCGTGTTGAAGTTCGAGCGCATGCCGATCCTCGCCGCCGTCAAGGAGGCCAAGGTCCGCGGCTCGGTCTTCCCCGGCGATCTCATGAGCATCGAGGCAACCCTTGCCCATGAGGGCTCGGGCTATGCCATGACCGAGGCCAAGATCAGGGTCGGCGGCAAGCTGCGCGCGAATTCGACGCTCACCTTCACGCAGATTCCCTTCCCCAATGCGGATATGCGCAGCTACATGGACGCGTTCGCCAAGCGCATCGGCTTTCCGCAACAGGCCGTATCGCCATGACTGACACCCCTGCTACGAAGCCCGGCCAGACGGAAGTCTGGATCACCGGTATTGGGCTCGCCACTTCGCTCGGCGAAGGGCTGGACGCCAACTGGGTCGCGCTCGGCGAGCGGCGTATCAACGTGGACGAGAAGGGATTTGCCCCTTTCATCGTGCATCCCCTGATGCCGGTCAGTTTCGACAGTCAGATCCCGAAGAAGGGCGACCAGCGCCAGATGGAAGCCTGGCAGCGCATCGGCACCTATGCCGCGGGCCTGGCGCTCGACTCCGCCGGGATCAAAGGCAACAAGGACATTCTGTCCAAGATCGACATGGTGGTCGCGGCCGGCGGCGGCGAGCGCGATCTCAACGTCGATACCGGCGTGCTCACGGCCGAGGCCAAGGGCGCCAATGCGCCAGGCTTCCTCAACGAGCGGCTGATGAGCGATCTGCGGCCGACGCTGTTTTTGGCCCAGCTCTCCAACCTGCTCGCCGGCAACATCGCCATCGTGCACGGTCTCGGCGGCACCTCGCGCACGTTCATGGGCGAAGAGGTGGCAGGCGCGGATGCCACGCGCATCGCGCTGGCACGGATCGCCTCGGGCGAGAGCGACATTGCGCTGGTCGGCGGCTCGCATAATGGCGAGCGCAAGGACCTGATGGTCCTCTACGAGTTCGGCGACTTCAACCTGAAGGACAAGTTCGCTCCGGTCTGGGCGCGCAAGGACCACGCCGGCTTCGCGCTCGGCTCGGCCGGAGCGTTCCTGGTGCTGGAATCGAAGGCCCATGCGGAAGCGCGCGGCGCAAAACCGTTCGCGAAGCTGACGAGCGTGGTGGCTGATCTGGCCAGGCGCAAGCAGCCGGGCGAGTTGACCGCGACGCTTCAGAAGCTGTGGTCGAAGCTGCCCAGGCGCGAGGGCAAGGGCGCGATCATCACGGGGGCAACCGGCGCGGAGCCGGCGACCGCCGAGGAGCGCACCTTCCTCGAGAGCCATGCGGATTTCCCGGTTCGCGCCACCGGTACCATGTTCGGCCACACCATGGAGACGCAGTTCCCGCTCGGAATTGCGCTCGCCGCACTGTCGCTCTCGCGCGGAGCCCTGTTCCCGCCGAACGATTCGACCGGTCTCGAGATTGAAATGCAGTCGGCTCCGACCCAGATTGTGGTGGTGGGAGCCGGACACTGGCGCGGCGAAGGCATGGCGCTGGTGGAAGCGGTCAGCTAACACGCGTTCGGCTGGTTGTTTGGGACGATTGAGACGAGCGGGGGAATCATGACAGCACCACGCGACAAATTCGGACGGCCCGTCGTCGTCGTCACCGGCATGGGCATCATGACTTCGCTCGGCGCCGGCAAGGCCGACAACTGGTCTAAGCTCGTTTCCGGGCAATCCGGCATCCGCACCATCACGCGCTTTCCCACCGACGGGCTGAAGACGACGATGGCCGGCACGGTCGATTTCGTCAGCGTCGATCCGTTCTCCTCCACCGGCCTCTCCGAACGGATGGCCGAGATGGTGACGGAGGAAGCGCTGGATCAGGCCGGCATCGGCGCCAAGGGCGATTTCCCGGGCCCCCTCTTCCTCGCGGTCGCGCCGGTCGAGGTGGAATGGCCGCAACGCCGCGAGCTCGGCCGCGCCGTCGGCAAGCCCGACTTCACCTACGATGATCTCCTGCGCATCTCCGGCGGCGGCAAGTACAACGCCTATCATCACCGCTTCATGTTCGGCTCGGTGGCGGCCTATCTCGCCGAGACCTTCGGCACCAAGGGCTCGCCGATCTCGCTATCGACCGCCTGCGCGTCGGGGGCAACCTCGATCCAGCTCGGCGTCGAGGCGATCCGCCGCGGCGAGACCGATGCTGCGCTGTGCGTCGCGACCGACGGCACCGTGAATCCGGAGGCGCTGGTGCGCTTCTCGCTGCTCTCCGCGCTCTCGACACAGAACGAACCGCCGCAGGCCGCCTCGCGGCCGTTCTCGAAGAATCGCGACGGCTTCGTGATGGCCGAAGGCGCAGGCGCCCTCGTGCTGGAAAGCTATGAGGCGGCGACCGCGCGCGGTGCAAAGATTCTCGGCGTGATCGCCGGCTGCGGCGAACTCACCGATTCCTTCCATCGCACCCGCTCTTCGCCCGACGGCAAGCCGATCATCGGCTGCATGAACAAGACGCTGGCCGATGCCGGCATGACGCCGGACCAGATCGACCACATCAACGCCCACGGCACCGCGACGCCGGAAAACGACAAAATGGAATTCAACACGACCTCGGCCGTGTTCGGCGAGCTCGCGCAGAAGATTCCGGTCACCTCCAACAAGTCGATGGTCGGCCACACCATCTCGGCCGCAGGCGCCGTGGAGGCGATCTTCTCGCTGCTCACGCTCGAGCATCAGCGGATTCCGCCGACCATCAACTACGACAATCCGGATCCCACGATCCTGTTCGACGTCGTCGGCAACGCCGCGCGCGATGCCCGCGTCACCGCCGTAATGTCGAACTCGTTCGGCTTCGGCGGCCAGAACGCCTCGCTGATCCTGACCCGCGAACCGGCCTGATCGGACGCATGGCGCTGCTGACTGCGAGCACGAAGGCCCGCGCGCGGGAGGCTGCGAAATCGATCAGCGGGAGCCTGATCGGCGCCGCGACCGTCGGCATGCTGCGCACAACGCGCTATTTCGATCCGCTCAAGACCTCGAATTTCTTTTCCCGCGTCACCCGCCTGATCGGCCCTCGCCTGCGCGAGCACAAGATCGCGCGTGCCAATCTGTCGGCAGCTTTCCCCGAGAAATCGCCCGAGGAGATTGAAAAAATCCTGATGGGCGTGTGGGACAGTCTCGGTCGCTACGGCGCCGAGTTCGCCCATATCGATCGTGTCTGGGACTATGATCGCGCCCACCCGGAGAACAGCCGCATCGAGCTGCCGCCGCGGACAATCGAGCTGTTCGACCAAATCAGGGATGATGGCAAGCCGGCGTTGATCTTCACCTCACATCTTGCCATGTGGGAACTACCGGCGCTCGCCGCCGTCGCGCACGGGCTCGATGCCGCCATCCTCTATCGCCGCCCCAACATCGCCTCCGCCGACCGCATCATCCAGGAGATGCGCCAGGTCAACATGGGCACGCTGATCCCAGCGGGGCGCGACGCGCCATTTAGGCTTGGCGAAGCACTCAGGAACGGGCAGCACGTCGCCATGCTGGTCGACCAGTATCTGACCGGCGGCGTCGAGGTCACCTTCTTCGGCCGCAAGACCCGCGCCAACCCGATGCTGGCGCGGCTCTTGCGCCAAGTCGAATGCCCCATTCACGGCGTGCGCATCATCCGCCTGCCCGGCTATCGCTTCCGCGCCGAGCTGACCGAGGAGATCCCGCCGGTGCGCGACGCCGAAGGCAAGATCGACGTCCAGGGCACGACGCAGGCGATCAGCAACGTGGTAGAAGGCTGGGTGCGCGAATATCCGGAGCAGTGGCTGTGGCTGCACCGGAGATGGCGGTAGGCAGCACAGCTCTCTCCGTCATGGCCGGGCTCGTCCCGGCCATCCACGCGCCTCCAAACACGGGATCAAAGACGTGGATGCCCGGGACAAGCCCGGGCATGACGACCAAGCACGCGGCTGCACAACCGCCCTCACTGCTCCGGCAACCCTGCCTCGACCACGGCCTGCACGACGCGTCCCCAGGCTGCGATATTCACCGGACTTGCGTTCTTCATCGGCGGCGAGACGTTGAGCCGGGTCGTGCCGGGCCGCAGCCTCAATCCCTCCGCGACCGCCGCCCTCGCCTCCTCGAGGCGGCCCATTCTCTGGTAGGCGGCGGCGAGCAGAAAGTGCGAGCGGCCGGTCCCCGGCGTAATCGCGATCGAGCGTTGCAGCCATGGCAACGCCTCCTCGTCACGCCCCATCAAGACATTCGCCAGGCCCACGCCGAGCAGCCAGGTCCAGCGCGAGGCCGGCGGCGTGTCGTAACGATCGGCTTGCTGGAATGTCGCGAGCGCATCGTCGAAACGGCCGAGATAGATTTGGCCTAATCCGATCAGATAGAGCGCAGAGCCGTTCCACGGATCGAAGCTCAGTGCCTTGGCGCAGGTGACGAGACTCTCCACGAAATGGTTGGTCGCGCTGAGGAAGCGGCAAGTGGCCTCGAGCACCGGAATCGAATTCGGCTTCGACCGCAACGCCTGCTCGAGCGTCGCATTGGCCTTCGCCTCTACCATAACGGCCTCGTCCGGGCTGAACCAGACCATCTGGATGCCGCGCATCTGCAGCGAGGCGAGCGCGACGGCGAGATCGGCGTTATCGGGGTCGTCGGTGAGCGCCTTCTGCAGCATCGCCTGCGCCGCGCCAAAGCGCTCGCGCGTCGTCTGGTTGATCGAGGCGAGCGCCTGCTCGACGGCGACCTTGTCGCCGCCTGCGGACGATTTGCGGCTCGCGGATGACGATACACTCGGCTCCAGAATTTCATTCAAGCGGCGCGCAAGCACATAACCGACGCCCGCGGCGAGCCGCGACTGCGCAAGCTGCGCGTCCGACTCGTCCGCGGCGACCGAAGCCGCAACGACCGACTGAACCTCGCCGGTGGCTGTCTTGATCATCCGCGCCCGCAGCGTCCAGGATTGATCGCTATGCTGCAACTCGCCGCGGATTTCGTAGTCGGGTGATGCGGCCCGCGCACTGGTGCTTTCGACGCCCGCGAGCGCCGGCGATCGCGGCGCAACCACGCTGATGTTCTGGATCTTCGCAAAGCCGTCCGTGAGGCGCCCGGTGACCTCCTCCGCCATCCCGGCGCCGCGCGAATCGTTGCTGGCGTCAACGATCGGCATCACGGCGATGCGCGGCGCCGTTCGCCTGAACAGCAGGTCCGGCTTCAACACCGGCGCGGCGACCGCGAGCCCCATGACGATCACACCGAGCCCGGCCAAAGCTGCGACCATGGCCCGCCGGCTCAAACCGGAGATGGAGCGCTGCGTGCTCACCTGTAGCGGGGCACCTTCAGCCGGCGCTGCAGGCCCGGCCGCCTCGGCCTGGGCGAGCGGAAGCGCCTCGGCGTCCGCCATAACCTCGGCCTCGGCCTCAACCTCTGCCGTGAGCAGATAGCCGCCGCCTGAGGCGAGCTTGATCAGCTGCCGCCGCTCGTCGCCGAGCGCGGTGCGAAGCTCGCGGATGCATTGGAACAGGTTGTCCTCGCCGACATGGACGTTCGGCCAGACCGCCTCCATCAGCTCCTGCTTGCTGAGCACCCGGCCGCCGCTGGTTGCGAATAGCCGCAGCATCTCGAAGGTCTTGGGCCGGAGCTTGATGGCAACCCCATCGGCCCCGCGCAGCTCAGCGCGCGGCCGGTCCAGCTCGAAGCCGGCGAAACGAAGCACGTCATCCCCCAAGGCGTCTCTCCAGACCGCTCATATAGCGGAAGTCTGTCGAAAATGCCGGAAAAGCGGGTCTGAAACGGAAATATCAGAAACTTTCAGAAACTTGCCGGCCGCTTATCAGGACAGCACTCCCAGCCAATGAGAAGAGTCTTGTCGGAGACGGACTCGCTGACGCGTGATGGGGGACGAGTTGAGGAAAGATTGTTTCAAAGCGACCCGCCGGCTGCGGGCCGTACTGCTGACGTCGTCGGCGCTGGCCCTGGCCTGGATGCTGCCGGCCGCGCCCGCCCTTGCACAGGATGCGACCTGGCTCGCCTCTCCCGGCAGCAACGATTATGGCACCGGCTCGAACTGGGACGGCGGCGTCGTGCCGGGGGGCACGGCCTCCTTCGGCACCTCAAACACCACCAGCCTGGTGATCTCGAGTGCCTCGGTCGGCGGCTGGACCTTCAATGCGGGCGCCTCGAGCTACACCTTCGACGTCAGCGGTCAGTTGAGCTTCGGGGGGGCCGGCATCACCGTCAACGGCGGCAGCGCCACCATCACCAACAACGGCGGCTTGATATTCTACGGCACGAGCACGGCCGGCAACGCCGCCATCACCAACAACACCCGTGGCCAGCTCATCTTCAACGACTCGAGCACGGCCGCAAACGCCAGCATCACCGGCGGCGACTACACCGCCGTTGGCTTCTACAATTCGAGCACGGCTGGCAGCGCCAACATCAACCTCAACGGCTATGCCGGCTCGTTGAGTTTCCACGGCACCAGCACGGCCGGCAGCGCCACCATCACCCTCGCCAGCACCGACAGCGCGTTTTTCTACGACACCAGCACCGCTGGCAGCGCGACGATCAACAACGGCGGGCAGTTCACCTTCTACGGTTCGAGCACTGCCGGTAATGCTGGCATCACCAACAACGGCATAATCAGCTTCAATCAAACCAGCACGGCGGGAAGCGCCGGCATCACCAACAACTTCGTCTTGGCCTTCAGCGCCTCGAGTACCGCAGCAAGCGCAACCATTACCAATAATTTCGCGATGTTTTTCAGTGGCGCCAGCACGGCGGGCAGCGCGACCATCAACAACGCCTATAATCTATCCTTCGATGGCACCAGCACGGCCGGCAATGCCGTCATCACCAACAACGGCAACGGGCCTTTCAGTTCCGTCGGAAACACTTCTTTCACGGACAACGCGACCGCGGGCAATGCGCAGTTGATCAACAACGACCCGAACGCCGTGTTCGATTTCTCCGGCAGCTCCGGCCCGAACGGCGACCACAAGCTCAGCGCCGGCTCGATCGCCGGCAACGGCATCTTCTACCTCGGCGCCAACGCGCTGACGGTCGGCGGAAACAATCTGTCGACCACCGTCAGCGGCGCGATCGTGGACGGCGGTAACTACGGCGGCGGCGGTGCCTCTCTGGTGAAGATCGGCACCGGCACGCTGACGCTAACGGGCGCCAACACCTATACCGGCGGCACCACCTTTGCCGGCGGAACGGTCAGCGTCGCCTCGGACGCCAATCTCGGCGACCTCGCGGGCGGCCTGACCTTCAACGGCGGCACCCTCCAAATATCAGGCACGACATTCAGCACCACCGCACGCAGCATCAATCTGGGCGCCGGCGGCGGCACATTCGACACTGCGGACGCAACCAACAATTTCGTTCTGAGCCAGGATCTCAGCGGCGGCGCCCTGACCAAGTCCGGCGCCGGCACGCTGACCCTGACCGGCGCGGAAACTTTTTCCGGCGCCACGGTTTCCGCCGGCACGCTGGCATTCAGCGCCAATGCCACGGCCGGCAATGCGGCCATCACCAACAACGCCCAGCTAACCTTCGAAACCAACGCGACGGCCGGCAACGCCACCATCACCAACAACAATCAGTTGGCATTCTACGGCAACTCCACGGCCGGCAACGCGATCATCATCAATAGCGGCAATGTGCTGTTCGACGGCGATTCGACGCCCGACAACGCGCAGCTCATCAACACCGCGTCCACCGCCGTGTTCGACTTCTTCACCCCCGGCCCGGGCAGCGACGGCAAACTCACAGCCGCCTCCATCGCCGGCAACGGCCGCTTCGACCTCAATAGCGTTGAACTGACGGTCGGCAGCAACAATCTGTCGACCACCGTCACCGGCGTGCTCACCGGCGACGGGAGCCTCACCGGGACATCGTTGGTCAAGGTCGGCACCGGTACACTGACGCTCTCGGGTATCAACACCTACACCGGCGCGACAATTGTCGATGCGGGCGCCCTCGTCGTGAACGGATCGATTGCGGCGTCGAGCAGCGTTACCGTCGGCAGCGGCGCGACCCTGGGCGGCGGCGGCACCGTTGGCACGACAACCGTCAACGCCGGCGGCACGCTCGCGGCCGGCAACGGCACCGCCAACTCGTCGCTGACCGTGGCGGGCAGCCTCGCGCTGCAATCCGGCGCCTTCTACATGGTGCAGATCAATCCGACGACGTCGAGCTACGCCAACGTCTCGGGTACGGCGACGCTGGGCGGATCGACGCTCCAAGCGGTCTATGCCAATGGCAGCTACGTCGCCAAGCAGTACACGATCCTGACCGCCGGCAGCATCGACGGCACGTTCGGTTCAGTCGTCCAAACCAACCTGCCGTCGAACTTCCACACCGAGCTGAGCTATGACGGCACCCACGCCTATCTCAACCTGATCCTGACCTTCGTTGCGCCGCCGGGCAGCGGCCTTTCCGGCAACCAGCAGAAGGTCGGCAACGCCATCATCAGCGCGTTCAACGCCAATGGCGGCATCTCGCTGGTCTATAGCGGGCTGACGGCGCCCGGCCTGACGCAGGCCTCGGGCGAGACCGCGGCGGGTTCGCAAGGAACCACGTTCCAGGCGATGGGCCAGTTCATGGGCCTGCTCACCGATCCCTCCGGCTCGGCGCGCGACACCGTCGGCTCCGCTCCGCCGGCCTACGCCGACAGCGCGCCGGCAGGTGCAGCACGCGACGCCTTTGCGATGTTTGCCAAGGCGCCCTCCGCGACGACCTTCGAGCAGCGCTGGAGCGTGTGGGCTTCCGGCTTCGCCGGATCACAGACGACGGATGGCAACACCGCACAGGGATCGAACAGCGCAACCAGCCGCCTGTTCGGCACCGCCGCCGGCGCCGAACATTGGTTCTCGCCGCAGACGATGGCCGGCTTCGCGCTCGCCGGCGGCGGCACCAACTTCTCCGTGAAAGGCGGCGGCACGGGCCGCTCCGACCTGTTCCAGGCCGGCGCATACGTCCGCCACAACAACGGTCCGAGCTACATCTCGGCTGCCCTCGCCTATGGCTGGCAGGACGTCACCACCGATCGCACCGTGACACTCGCCAGTGTCGATCATCTGCGCGCCGAGTTCAACGCCAATGCGTGGAGCGGCCGTCTCGAAGGCGGCTATCGCTTTGTCGCACCGTGGATCGGTGGCATCGGCCTCACGCCCTATGCCGCGGGCCAGTTCACGACGTTCAATCTGCCGGCCTATGCCGAGACGGTCGTCTCGGGCAGCAATGCCTTCGCACTGGCCTATGCCGCCAAGAGCGTCACCGATACGCGCAGCGAGCTCGGCCTGCGCACCGACAAATCCTTCGCCATGGGTAACGGCATCCTCATCTTGCGCGGCCGCGCCGCCTGGGCCCACGACTTCAATCCGGATCACTCCGTCGCGGCGACATTCCAGGCGCTCCCCGGCGCAAGCTTCGTCGTCAACGGCGCACGGGCTGCGAGCGACTCCGCCCTCACCACCGCCTCCGCCGAAATGAAATGGCTGAACGGCTGGTCGGCGGCAGCAAGCTTCGAGGGCGAGTTCTCCAACGTGACGCGCTCCTACGCCGGCAAGGGAACGGTGCGTTATGCGTGGTAGGCAGCGTCGCTGCCTGGTCTCTCGATGGTCATTCCGGAGTGGGCGCGAGGTGCTTCAGGTTTTGCGCCTGCGGGTCAATTAAACCAGACTTCATAGCGATTTAGCTACCGCCACCGCCGGTAACCCGAAGGTAGCGGTTCTACTTTGCATGGGGTTGTTTTCCAGAGTTTCGGTTGCCGGTTTGATATCAGGCATGACGGCCGCCCCTCTACCTTCCGGTTCCGGGCGGAGCCAGCCTGCCCGCTCCCCATCCTGAGGAGCCGCGCTTGCGCGGCGTCTCGAAGGATGAAGGCCCCGCTGGCGGCCTCGCCCTTCGAGACGCTTGCTACGCAAGCTCCTCAGGGTGAGGATCGAGGTTTTCGGATTGCTTGGCTCGCCGAACGCGGCATGACTACCGCCCCGTCTTCACCTTGGTCCAGAGCCGGTTGATGATCCGCTGCGTGGCGGGATCACGGGCGGTGATGACGAACAGCTTTGCGAGCGTCGCATCGTCCGGATAGATGTTCCTGTCATTCAGGATCTTCGGGTCGACCAGCTTCTGGCTGGCGAGATTGCCGTTGGCGTAGGACAGGAAGTCCGAATTCTTGGCGGCGACATCCGGACGGTAGAGATAGTTGATCAGCTCGTAGGCTTCCGCGACGTTCTTGGCGTCCGCAGGGATCGCGAGATTGTCGAAGAACATCTGCGCGCCCTCCCGAGGGATCGTGTAGCCGATCTCGACGCCGCTCTTGGCCTCGGCCGCACGGGCACGGGCCTGCATGATGTCGCCGGACCAGCCGACCACGAAGCAGATCTCGCCGGTGGCGAGCGCGCTTAGATATTCGGACGAGTGAAACTTGCGCACGGAGGGGCGGACCTTCGCCACGACGTCGGCGGCCTTCTCCAGGTCCGCCTGCTTGGTGGAGTTCGGATCGAGCCCGAGATAGTTCAGCGCCGCCGGAAAGATGTCGTCGGCGGAGTCGAGCATGTGCACGCCGCAGTCTTTGAGTTTCGCAAGGTTCTCCGGCTTGAAGACGATGTCCCAGCTATCGATCTTGGCGTCGGGCCCGAGGATCTCCCTCACCTTCTTGACGTTGTAGCCGATGCCCGTCGTGCCCCACATGTAGTTCGCGGCAAAGACGTTGCCGGGATCGTAGGTCGCAAGGTGCTGGTTCACCATCGGCCAGGCGTTGGCAAGGTTCGGCAGCTTCGACTTGTCGAGCTTCTGGAAGATGTTCGCCTTGATCTGGCGCTGCAGGAAATACGCCGTGGGCACCACGACATCGTAGCCGGACTTGCCAGCCATCAGGCGCGTCTCAAGCGTCTCGTTGGCATCGAAGGTGTCGTAGACCACCTTGATGCCGGTGTCCTTGGTGAAGGCCTCCAAGACATCCGGCGCCATGTAGTTGGACCAGTTGTAGAAGTTGACGACGCGCTCCTCGGCCCCTGCGGGAGCGCAAAGCAACGTCAGCGCCGCGGCGATCGCGAAACCAAGGCCAAAGCCGGAACGGCCGACGTTCGTCATCTCAGGTCTACCTCTTGCGCCCGCGCACCGCGTCCGACAGCCGCTCGAGTGCGGTGTCGAGCGTCTGGTCCTTCTTGGCAAAGCAGAAGCGCACCACCGAGGTCACCGGGTCCTGCTCGTAGAACGCCGACACCGGGATCGCCGCGACCTTGTAGTCTTTCACGATCCGCCAGCAGAACTCGGTGTCGCTCTCGTTGAGGCCGAGCGGCGACAGGTCGACGGTGAGGAAATACGTGCCTTGCGACTTCAGCACGGGGAAGCCGAGGCTCTCCAGGCCCTTGGTCAGACGGTCCCTGCTCCGCGCCAGATCCTTGCGCATCGAGACGAAATATTCGTCCGGCTTGCCGAGGCCATAGGCGACCGCGGCCTGCAGGTTCGGCGCGGTGGTGAAGGTCAGGAACTGGTGCACCTTGGCCGCGACCCGCAAGAGCGGCGGTGCGGCGCAGACGAAGCCGACCTTCCAGCCGGTGAGCGAAAAGATCTTGCCGGCCGAGCCGACCTTGATGGTGCGCTCGCGCATGCCGGGAATGGTGATCAGCGGGATGTGCTTGTGCTCGTCGAAGGTGACGTGCTCCCAGACCTCGTCGCAGATCGCGATCACATCGAACTCCTGGCAGTAGCGTGCCAGCAGCTCGATGTCCTCGCGCGGAAAGACGACGGCGGACGGATTCAAGGGGTTGTTGAACAGGACCGCCTTGGTCTTTGGATTGAACACGCTTTTCAGCATGTCCTCATTCAGCCGCCAATGCGGCGGCTCGAGGCGCACCAGGCGCGGAATGCCGCCGGCCTGGCGGATGATCGGCAGATAGGAATCATAGACCGGCTGGAAGCAGATCACTTCGTCGCCAGGCCGCACCACCGCGAGGATCGCCGAGGTCAGCGCCTCGGTGCCGCCGGAGGTCACCATCACCTCGCTCATCGGATCGAGCTTCAGCCCATGCCAGTGGCCGTAATGCGTCGCGATCGCCTGGCGCAACTCGGGGATGCCCATCATCGACGGGTACTGATTGTAGCCGTTCACAGAGGCATCGGCCGCGGCGCGGCGGATGTCCTCAGGGCCGGGATCGTCGGGAAAGCCCTGGCCGAGATTGATGGCGGCATTGTCGCGCGCGGCCTGCGACATCGCCTCGAAGATGGTGACGGGCAGGTCGGCGAAGACCTTGTTCAGGGAAGAGCTCTTGGACGTCATCGCCTGGATCAGCCACCGACCTTGGTCGGGAGTCCTGCGGCCTTCCAGCCGAGTATGCCGCCCGCAAGATGCCTGTCGTAGGCAAGGCCCGCCGTTTGCGCGGCGAGCGACGCCGTCACCGAGCGCTTGCCGGAGCGGCAGGCGAACACGACGTCCTTGCCCTGCGGATCAGGAATCGCTTTTGGATCGAAGGTCGAGAGCGGCACGACGACGCCGTAGGGATAGGCCTCCGCGGCAACCTCGTTGGGCTCACGGACATCGACGAGCAGATAACGGCCTTCCGCAACACCCTTGGAGACCTCGTCCGGGGTCAGGTCCTGTACTTGATGTGCCACATCATCCTCCAACGTCGCGAGCAGCTTGCCGGGGCGATCCCGGCGGGCGGCAACCTCGCCTCTCGGGCACCGAAAATCAAGCGCTACAAAGGCTTGAGCTGCCTTGCGCAAGTTAAAGCTAAATCGCAGGGCGTTGAAGCGCGGCTTTCAGGGTGCCCGAAGATCCTGCTTTACCTCTCACCACTCATTCTGTGTCATTCCCCTCGAAAGGCGCGAAAGCAGGGAATCCAGTACGCCGCGACCTCTCCGTATCTCTCGCCGTCTCTGGAATACTGGATCGCCCGGTCCCGGCAAGCCGGGCGATGACAGCGGTGGACACGGACGGAGCGCCATCTCGGCGCTAGATCGTCACCTGCGTTCCGACCTCGACCACCCGACCGCTCGGGATCTGGAAATAGTCGGTGGCATCGTTCGCCGAGCGGCTCAGCGAGATGAACAGGCGGTCCTGCCAGCGCGGCATGCCGGAATGAGCGGCGGGCTTCAGCGCCCTGCGCGACAGGAAGAACGAGGTCGACATGATATCGAACTGCCAGCCGAGCTTGCGGGCAATCGCCAGCGCCTTCGGCACGTTGGGCGATTCCATGAAGCCGAACTTCAGCGTCACCTTGGAGAAGGTCGGGCTGATCTGCTCCAGCTTGACGCGCTCGGACGGATCGATGCGCGGGGTCTGCGCGGTCTCGATGGTAAGAATGACATTCTTCTCATGCAGCACTTTGTAGTGCTTCAGACTATGCATGAGCGCGGTCGGGGCGCTTAGCGGATCGGACGTGAGGAACACGGCCGTTCCGGGCACCCGCTGCGGCGGCCGCTTCTCCAGCATCGCCACGAGGTCGGCGAGCGGGAACTCGAGCTTGCGCGACTTCTCGAACAGCAGCCGGCTGCCGCGCCGCCACGTGTACATCAGGAGGATCATGAGAGCGCCGAGCGCCAGCGGCACCCAGCCTCCCTCGAACACCTTGAGCAGGTTCGCCGCCAGGAAGGTCAAGTCGAGGCACAGGAACGGTGCGATGAGCGCGGCGGCGGCAAGCGGCGACCACCTCCAGGCCTTCCAGATCACGACAAAGCCCATCAATCCGGTGACCACCATCGTACCGGTGACGGCGATGCCGTAGGCCGACGCCAGCGCGCTGGACGAACGGAACAAGAGCACCATCAGGATCACGGCGACCAGCAGCAGTTGGTTGATGCGCGGGATGAAGATCTGCCCGGAATGGGCCTCAGATGTATGGCGAATTTCAAATCGCGGCAGCAGCCCGAGCTGGATCGCCTGGCGCGTCAGAGAGTAGGCGCCGGTGATGACGGCCTGGCTCGCGATCACGGTCGCCATTGTGGCAAGCACGACCATGCTGCCGCGGAGCCACCCTTGCGGAAACAACTGGAAGAACGGGCTCACGATCGCGCCGGGATCATCCAGCACGAGAGCGCCCTGCCCCAAATAATTCAGCGCCAGCGACGGCAGCACGATGAACAGCCAGGCGGTCTGGATCGGCCGCTTGCCGAAATGGCCGAGATCAGCATAGAGCGCCTCGGCGCCGGTGACCGCCAGGAACACCGCGCCCAACGTGACGAAGCCGATGATGCCGTGGTGGAGCATGAAGGACACCGCGTAGAGCGGGTTCAGCGCGAACAGCACCTGCGGCTGCCGGAGGATTGGACCAATCGCCGCCACGGCGATGACCGCAAACCAAACGCACATCACCGGACCGAAGAATGCCGCGACGCGCGCCGTGCCGCGCGATTGCACGGCGAACAGGCAAAGCAGGATCACCACGGTCAGCGGAACGATGTAAGGCTCGAACGTCAGCGTGACGTCCTTCATGCCTTCGATGGCCGACAGCACGGAGACCGCCGGTGTGATCACCGCGTCGCCGTAGAACAGCGCGCCGGAGATGATGCCGAGCAGGACGATGGTCGCCCCGCCGGTGCCGACCGCACGCTGGGCCAGCGCCATCAACGCGAGCGTGCCGCCCTCGCCGTTGTTGTCAGCGCGGAGCAGGATCACGACGTATTTCAGCGTCACCACGACGACGAGCGCCCACAGGATCAGCGAGACCACCCCCAGCACGGCCGCGATCGTCGGCGCGCCCTCCGCCCCGGATGCCGCCGTCACCGCCTCGCGGAACGCGTAGAGCGGGCTGGTGCCGATATCGCCATAGACGACGCCGATGCTGCCGAGCGTCAGGGCGCCGAAACCTGCCGTGGTGTGGGCTTCGCCATGCCCATTGGCCGCCACCGTTTCCGGGGCGGGAACTGCGACTTCACTGGTCATGGGAGAGACTGTTGGCCTCTAGAAATGCTTCACTGCACAATGGCGGAAGAGAGCGCGCGGCTTATAGTCCTGCGCTACCGGCATAGCCTAGCGCGATTTTGGGGCTTTGCCATGCAAAAATCGCATAAGTCCGCCAATTTCGCTCAGATAGTGACTTGGGTACCGACTTCAACCACCCGTCCAGTCGGAATCTGGAAGTAATCGGTGGCGTCGTTGGCGGACCGGCTGAGCGCGATGAACATGTGGTCCTGCCACAGCGGCATCCCCGATTGCGCCGAGGCCTTCAGCGACCGGCGCGACACGAAGAACGACGTCGACATGATGTCGAACTGCCAGCCCTGCTTACGCGCAATCGCCAACGCCTTGGGCACGTTCGGCTGTTCCATGAAGCCAAAGCGTAGTCGCACCTTGGAGAACTTGTCGCTGATCTTCTCCATCCGGAACCGCTCCGAAAGGTCGACCCGCGGGGTGTGCGCGGTCTCGATCGTCAGGATCACGTTGTGCTCGTGCAGCACCTTGTTGTGCTTGAGATTGTGCAGCAGCGCGGTCGGCACGAAGGCGGGATCGCTGGTGAGGAACACCGCGGTGCCCTTGACGATGTGTGGCGGCCGCTTCTCCAGGCTCCGGATCAGGTCGTCCAGCGGTACCTCGATGCGGCGGGTTTTCTGAAGCAGAATTCCCGTTCCCCGCCGCCACGTCCAAATCGTTGCGGCCATGCAGGCGCCGAACAACAGCGGCACCCAGGCGCCTTCCAGCAGCTTGAGCAGATTGGCGCCAAAGAAGGTCATGTCGACCACGACGAAGGGGAGGATCACCGCTGCCGCAGTTGCGGCGCGCCAGTTCCAGAGCTTCCAGATCACGACGAAGCCCATGATGCCGTCGGCCACCATGGTGGTGGAGACCGCGATGCCGTAGGCCGAGGCGAGCCCGCCCGGGGTGCGGAACAACAGCACCAGCAGCATCACACCGATCAGCAGCAACCGGTTCACGCGCGGCAGATAGATCTGTCCCGCGTGAGACTCGGAGGTGTAGCGGACCGCAAAGCGCGGCAAGAGGCCTAGCTGTACCGCCTGATAGACCAGCGAATAGGCGCCGGTGATCACGGCCTGGCTCGCGATCACGGTCGCCGCGGTCGCAAGTCCGACCAGCGGCAGCACCAGATGCTCGGGCACCATGCGATAGAAGGAATGTTCGATCGCGCTGGGATCCGACAGCACCAGTGCGCCCTGTCCGAAATAGTTGATCAGGAGCGCGGGCAGCACGAAGAATAGCCAGGCCCACTGGATCGGCTTGCGGCCGAAATGGCCGAGATCGGCGTAGAGCGCCTCGCCACCGGTGACCGCGAGAAATACCGCGCCGAGGGTCACAAGCCCGATCGTGCCGTGCGTCAGCAGGAATTGCAGCGCGTAATAGGGATTGATCGCCGCCAGCACCGACGGATCGTCGGCGATGTGAACGATGCCCATCACCGCGAGGCAGGTGAACCATACCACCATCACCGGCCCGAAGGCGGAAGCGACCAGCGCGGTGCCCTTGCTCTGGACTGCAAACAGCACCACGAGGATGAAGACGGTGAGCGGCACGACGTAGTGCTCGAACGCAGGCGTCGCGAGCTTCAGACCATCGACCGCCGACAACACCGAGATCGCCGGCGTGATCATGGAATCGCCGATGAACATGGAGGCGCCGACGACGCCGAGCGCGAGCAGGAACCAGCTTCGCCGCCCGAGCGCGCGCTGGCCGAGCGCCATCAGCGAAAGCGTGCCGCCCTCGCCGTTGTTGTCGGCGCGCAGCAACAGCAGGACATATTTGGCGGTAACGACAATCAGGAGCGCCCACAGGATCAGCGAGAGCACGCCGAGCACGATGACCCGCGAGACCGGCTCGCCATGGGCCGCCCCCCTGACCGCCTCGTGAAATGCGTAGAGCGGTGAGGTGCCGATATCGCCGAAGACAACGCCGATACTTCCGAGCGTCAGGGCCCAAAAGCCTGACGTGGCCGTCGCCTCCTGGCCGTCGGTCGTGGTGATGCTCGCCGTCATGAGGGTGGAAAACGCTTTTTCCCTGGAATTGATCCGGCGCCTTTTGACGCTTCCTGCGCGCCTGTCAATCGCCCCAGCATAGCAGGCGCCCGTGCGGATGCTGTGACGGAGCAGCCACGTTCATCGCCGCGCGACCACATGCCTCAGGTAAAATCGTAGCGCAAGGGATTTAGGGCTTCAGATTCGGGGGCAGTGGCGGATCTTCGCGCATCAGTGTGATGGTCACGCGGCGATTGGCGGCCAGGGACGGATCGTCAGGAAACAGCGGCTGGGTGTCTGCCTTGCCGGAGACGGCGAAGATGTGCGAGGGCGGCAGCCCTTCACGCTCGAGGATCTGGCGCACCGCATTGGCACGATCAGCCGAGAGGTCGAAGGCGCCGTAGTCGCTGCGGCTCGGCACGAAGCCCGCAGCGGTGTGGCCGACGATGGAAACGCGCAGCGGCGTCGCCTTGAGCGGCACCGCCAGCTTCTCGATCAGGCGGCGGGTGCGGTCATAGGGCACCTTGGAGCCGTCCGCAAACATCGAGCGGCCGTCCTGGTCGACGATCTCGAGATTGAGGCCCTGCTTGGTCTCCTCGAACATGATGTGCTTGGACATCTCGGTGAGCTCGGGCAGGTCCTGAAGCGCCTGGCGGAGCGAGGCCGCGGCAAGCGCGAAGTCACGATCGACCTTGATCTTCGCGCCCGAAGTGCGGTCGCGATCCTGCTGATCCGGGGTCGGCGTGTTGGACGCGTCCTCGGGCTGGATGTGGTCGACGTTCTTCAGCTTGGGGCGCGTGGGCAGGCCGTCGGATTCGATGATGCCGGCATAGCGCGCCTCGCTCTGGATGCCGAAGGCGTCGCGCATGGAGCCTGCGACGATCTTGAGCTTGTTGGCGTCCTGGGTGGAGAACGCGACGAGCATCACGAAGAAGCTCATCATCAGGCCCATCAGGTCGGCGAAAGTCACGAACCAGCCGTGACCGCCTCCATGTGCATCGCCGCGCTTCTTCTTGGCCATGTCCTAAACCCGGCGTGGCTGATCAGGCCGGCACCGGCTCGCCCTCGGCGTGGCGATGCTTCTCCGGCAGGTAAGCCAGCAGCATTTCGCGCACCAGGGTCGGGCTCTTGGAGTCGCGGATCATCAGGATGCCATCGATGATCAGCGTGCGGTTGGTTTCCTCGTCGAGCAGCTTGCCGTGCAGCTTGTCGGCGATCGGCAGACAGAACAGGTTCGCCACCAGCGCGCCGTAGAGCGTCGCAAGCAGCGCGGTCGCCATGAACGGGCCGAGCTTGGAGGGGTCGGTCATGTTGGCGAACATCTGCACCATGCCGATCAGGGTGCCGATCATGCCGAAGGCCGGGGCGCAGTCGCCGATGGCGCGGTAGATCTTGCTGCCCTCGTCGAGATGCATGAGGAAGTTGTCGCGATCGCGCTCGAGATTGTCGCGGATGAAGTCGAGGTCGTAGCCGTCGGCGACGTAGCGGATGCCCTTGGCGAGGAACGGCTCGTCGGTCTCGACCTTTTCCAGGCCCACCGGGCCCTGCTTGCGAGCGATCTCGGCGATGCGGGCCAGCTCGTCGACGAGATCGTGGGCCGACAGCCGGCTCATGGTGAAGGCGAACTTGGCGCCGAGCGGCAGGCCATGCATCAGCGCACTGAGCGGAAAGCGGATCATGGTCGCGGAGACCGAGCCGCCGAAGATGATGATCATCGCATGTTCGGAGATGAACATGTGGAGATCGCCACCCATGATCATCATCACCGAGATGACGATGAGGCCGGCCACGAGCCCAACGCCCGTCATGATATCCATGGGAGACTCCAACCCGCACGCCACACACCGGCCGTCCTGGCCGGCGGCGCGGCCCAACCCCGAACCGCGTGGCAGGAACCCTAAAGAGCTGCCATTAAAGACGCGTAAAGGTTAAGTGTGGCCTGCCTCGATCCGGCTACATCGCGGGGCTCATCGCGCGGGCGAATTGCCGCGCCACGATAGCGATCTCAACACTCTGCTAACCATAATCGGCCGGTTGAGCCGACAGGCTGGTCAGTTCCAGGCTGAGCGCAGTCCCGTCTTCGCGTGTTCACAGGAGATCTAGTCTACCTGCCCCTCGACAATGACGAGGTTTGTGACCGCGCTTCCTTGTCGAAGTCCAATGATCTTCTGATACGCTGGCGATCTGTACCAGCCCTCAGCAGCCTCTCGCGACGGGAATTCGATAATCACCAGACGCGGGTGCGGCCATTCCCCTTCCACCAGTTGGAGATTGCCGCCCCGCACGACGAATTTACCTCCGAAAGCCTTTAGCGTTTCTGCAACGGCCCGTCGATATTCGGCGAACATGGCCTCGTCTTTGAGAGTCTCGGTCGCGATAACGAACGCTTTCATGATCGCCTCTTCGCCCGATACCCCAAATTTCGATCCACACTGCTAATGGATCTCCGCCGACCGCTGCAACGCGGCCTTCAGCTTCTCCAGCGAGAAGTCAGGGCTGCGCGCGATCTCGAGGATCGGGGTCTCGCGGCGGCCACAGAGCTCGGCGGCCTCGGGGAGTTTTGCGGCGACGTCGAGCGGGATCACGATTGCGCCGTGTCTGTCGGCGTGGATCAGGTCATCCGACTTCACGGTCATGCCGGCGACCCTCACCTCGCCGCCGAAGCTTTCGGCATGCACCCAAGCATGCGACGGGCCGATCGAGCCGGCGAGCGCCTGGAAGCTAGGTGCCCATTGCGGGATGTCGCGGATCGAGCCGTCGGTGACGACACCGAGGCAGCCGAGCGCCTTGTGCACGTTGCTCTGCACCTCGCCCCAGAACGCCCCGTAGCCGACGTCGGGGCCGTCGATGTCCTGGATCACGGAGATGCGCGGCCCGTGGCCGGTGCCGACATATTCGTAGTATTCGATGCGGCGCTTGGCCTGCTCTTCTGCAGGAAGCGAGGATTTCAGCACCGAGCGGATCGCGACCGTGCGCGCGTAGCCGACCATCGGCGGCAGATCGGGAAATGGGCAGACCAGCGGCTTGGTGGTGAAGCCGATGAGCCGCCGCTCGGGCGCCACGATCTCCATGGCGTTGCAGATCGTCGGCGTGTCGTAGCGGCCAAGCGCTGCGAGGACGGATGCAGGCAGCGGCCCGGTTGCGGATGTCGTCACGGCGTTCTCTCCCCTTTTGGCCGCGGCTGTTCGCAAGCGCCGCAGACCCAAGGCGATATAGCCGAGATCGGACGTTAACCCAACGGGCGCGCCTTCATGGCAGATATCCGTGCCTGCGGCTCAGAGCATGATCCGGACCCGAAGGGCCGCGTTAGCGCAAAGTGTGAAGCGGTGTTCCCTCGCGACAAACGCGGAACGCGTTTGCGCGGAGATATGCTCAAACAACAACCTAAAGCGTGATCAGATCGCGCTTCAGTGCAGACGCCCGGGCCGGTCGTCGTGCGGGGGGTCCGGCAGGTTCGGCGACAGAGCCGGCGCAGGTCCGGGCGGCGTGACGCCGACCGGCGCCGGTGACGCAGCGGCGAATGCGCGCGCCTGCCTCTGATAGGACCTCCAGCCCAACGGCAGGGCGAGGAGATAAAGCACCGAGCCGGCCAGCAGGATGTACCAGGGATAGCTGATCAGGAGCGCGATGAAGAAGACCACGCCGACGAACACCGGCAGCACCAACTCCGGCGGCACGCGCATGCGCACCGTCTTGCCGGAGAACACCGGCAACCGCGACACCATCAGGAAGGCGATCAACAGCGTGTAGCCGGCCGTCACTGGCGCGGGCCAGCGCCCGAGATCCAGGAACGCCGCGTAGATCGGCAGCAGCACCGTGATCGCACCGGCGGGCGCCGGGATGCCCGTAAAATAGTTCGACGCAAACGGCGGCTTGTTGGGATCGTCCATGGTGGCGTTGAAGCGCGCGAGCCGCAAGCCACCGGAAATCGCGAACACCATGGCCGCGATCCAGCCCGCATTGCGCAGCTCATGCAGCTGCCAGAAATACAGCATCAGGCCGGGCGCCACGCCGAAATTGACGAAGTCGGCGAGGCTGTCGAGCTCGGCGCCGAATTTCGACTGGCCCTTGATCAGCCGCGCAATGCGGCCGTCGATGCCGTCGAGCGCCGCAGCGAACACGATCGCATAGACGGCAAGGGTCATCCGCCCTTCGATCGAGAGCCGGATCGAGGTCAATCCGGCGCAGATCGCCAGGAGCGTGATGACGTTAGGCACCAGCATCCGCACCGGGATCGGGCGGAAGCGCCGGCGGCGCACGTCAGGGTTCTTGAAGTCGTAGGGCGTCATGGCTTTGACCTCGCTTCCCCGGGATATAGCAAGCCGCCCCGCCCCCCGCCAATGCGCTCGCGGGACCTTTCGCCGATGTAATAGTTAATCCTGCTACGCAATGAGCACTCTCGCCCTCATCCTGAGGAGCCCGCCAAAGGCGGGCGTCTCGAAGGATGACCACGGGTTGAATCCGGGCCTTCATGGTTCGAGACGCGCTTCGCGCTCCTCACCATGAGGGTCTAGCCACGCAGCAAGTTTAACTGGCGCGGTAGGACCGGCCGGTGTCGTCAGCGACGATATCGGCCAAAACCGTCTCGCCAGCGATCGCGGTCTGACCTTCGGAGACCAGCGCCCTTGTGCCGAGCGGCAGATAGACGTCGAGCCGCGAGCCGAAGCGGATCAGGCCGAACCGCTCGCCGGCGCCGATCGACTGGCCCTCCTTGACGAAGCAGACGATGCGCTTGGCGATGAGGCCCGCGATCTGGACGACGCCGATCCGCCCCTGCGCCGAGGAGATCACCAGCGAGTTGCGCTCATTGTCCTCGCTCGCCTTGTCGAGCTCGGCATTGATGAACAGACCGGGCCGGTAGGCGATGCGGTCGATCCGGCCCGCTATCGGGGCGCGATTCACGTGGCAGTTGAATACGCTCATGAAGATCGAGACCCGCGGCAGCGGCCGATCGCCGAGCCCGAGCTCGGCCGGCGGCAGCGCCATCGTGATCATCGAGACCCGCCCGTCGGCCGGCGAGACCACGAGCCCCTCGCGCACCGGCGTCACCCTGACAGGATCGCGGAAGAACAGCGCGCACCACACCGTGAGCAGCGTGCCGATCCACCCCAGGGGCGACCAGAGCCAGAACAGGAAGAGGCTCGCCAGCGCGAAGATGCCGATGAAGGGATAGCCCTCCTTGTGGATCGGCGGGATCTGCCGTTGGATCGAATCGAGAATGGACATCGCTATCTGCCGCCTGGGGTTGATGGCGCGCGGTCACCTCGCGCGCGGGAGAGGTTTAGGCCAGAGTTGGGACCGTAGACAAGGTCACTCGGCGGCCGCCGGCGTCGTGAGGACGTCATCGACCGGCGGCGGCTCGCGGTTCGGCGCCTCGCTGGACTCGGCGATCTTGGCGAGCTTTTCGCGCGCGGCCTCCGCCTCGCGCTGCCTGTTCCACATGCCGGCATAGAGCCCGCCGAACGCCAGCAGGCTGGCATGCGTCCCCCGCTCCGCGATGCGGCCCTGGTCGAGCACGATGATCTCGTCGGCGCCGACGATGGTCGAAAGCCGGTGCGCGATCACTAGCGAGGTGCGATTCTTCGAGACGCGGTCGAGCGCGCCCTGGATCTCGTGCTCGGTGTGGCTGTCGAGCGCCGAGGTCGCCTCGTCCAGCACCAGGATCGGCGGCGCCTTCAGCACGGTGCGCGCGATCGCCACGCGCTGTTTCTCGCCGCCGGAAAGCTTCAGGCCGCGCTCGCCGACCTGGGTCTCATAGCCCTTCGGCGCCATGCGGATGAAATTGTCGATCTGCGCCAGGCGTGCCGCCTGCTCGACGTCCGCATCGCTCGCGTCCCAGCGGCCGTAGCGGATGTTGTAGCGGATGGTGTCGTTGAACAGCACGGTGTCCTGCGGCACCATGCCGATGGAGGCGCGCAGCGAGCCCTGCGTGACGTCGCGGATGTCCTGCCCGTCGATCAGGATCCTACCGCCGGAGACGTCGTAGAGGCGAAACAGCAGCCGAGAGATCGTCGATTTGCCGGCCCCAGATGGCCCGACGATGGCGACGGTCTTGCCGGCCGGCACCTCGAAGCTGATGCCTTTGAGGATCGGCCGCGCCGTCTCATAGGCAAAGCGCACGTCCTCGAAGCGCACCGAGCCTGCGGACACCACCAGTGGCTTGGCGTCCGGAGCGTCCTTGATCTCGGCCTCGCGCGACAGCACGTTGAACATCTTTTCAATGTCGATGATCGCCTGCTTGATTTCGCGATAGACCATGCCCATGAAGTTCAGGGGCTGGTAGAGCTGGATCATCATGGCGTTGACCAGCACGAAATCGCCGACCGTGTTGCGCCCGCTTCGTACGCCGATCGCGCACATCAGCATGGTCGCGGTGAGCCCGAGCGTGAAGATCACGGCCTGGCCGGTGTTGAGCACCGCGAGCGAGGTATAGGTCTTGACGCTCGCCTCCTCGTAGCGCTCGACCGAACGGTCGTAGCGCTGCGCCTCGCGCGCCTCGGCGCCGAAATATTTCACGGTCTCGTAGTTGAGCAGTGAGTCGATCGCCTTGGTGTTCGCCTCGGTGTCGGAATCGTTCATCTTGCGGCGGATGCCGATCCGCCACTCGGTGGCGATGTAGGTGTAGTACATGTAGATCACGACGGTGATCAGGGTCGCGACCACGTAGCGCCAGTCGAACTGCCAGAACAGCACGGCCATCAGCAGCGACACCTCGACAATCGTCGGGATGAGCTGGAGGATCACCATGCGCACGATGACCTCGATGCCCTCGCGGCCGCGCTCCAGCACGCGCGTCAGCCCACCGGTCTTGCGCTCGAGGTGAAAGCGCAGCGACAATTCGTGCATGTGGATGAAGGTGATGGTGGCGAGCTTGCGCACCGCGTGCATGGCGACGCGGGCGAAGATGCCGTCGCGCCACTGCGTCAGCACCGCCATCAGGATACGGGTTGCGCCGTAGCTCGCGGTGAGGACCAGCGGCGAAGCGATCACCCAGAGATGCCAGTTGGAGGCTTCCACGGGCGCCGTGTTCGCGCCGGTCAGCGCGTCGGTCGCCCACTTGAAGGTGAACGGTACCGATAGCGTGATGAGCTTGGCGATGAGCAGCAGCACCATCGACCAGACCACGCGCATCTTCAGGTCGAAGCGGTCGCTCGGCCAGATATAGGGCCACAGATGCGCCAGCGTTCCGGCTAGGGTCGCCCGCTCCGCGGAGTTGCGGGCGGCATCAGGGACATCGCCGCCTGCGGGGGACGAATGAGGGTGAGCCATAGACAGCCTTGGAAGACCCGCCGGATGCGAGCCCGTTTGCGATTAACCGGTTTCGCCTGTCATATAGAGGCTTCGAGCCGGCTGCGCACCCCGCCGGACGGCTATTCTCGATTGTTTGTCGTGATTTACCGGTAGATTTCCGGGAGTTGCGAATCACCGATTGGACTTGACGCCCCTACGCTGCAATGCATCATGGGTTCAATGAGCACTATCAAAACCGTCTGTGTCTATTGCGGCTCCGGCCCAGGAACCAATCCCCGTTTCATCGAAGGCGCCAAGGCGCTCGGCAAGGCGCTCGCCGAGAACAACGTCCGCCTCGTCTATGGCGGCGGCTCGGTCGGCATGATGGGCGCAGTCGCGACCTCCGTGCTCGACCACGGCGGCACCGTCACCGGCATCATCCCTGACTTCCTGCGGATGCGCGAGAACGCGCTGACCCGCGTGCAGGAGATGGTCGTCACGCCCGACATGCACGAGCGCAAGCGGCTGATGTTCGAGCGCTCCGATGCCTTCGTGGCGATGCCGGGAGGCGTCGGCACACTCGAAGAGCTGGTCGAGCAACTCACCTGGAAGCAGCTCGGCCGTCACGCCAAGCCTGTGCTGCTCGCCAATATCGACAATTTCTGGGAGCCGCTGTTCTCGCTCTTGTCGCACATGCGCCAGACGGAATTCATCCGCGCCGGTCTCAACATCGACATCCTCAAGGCTGATCGCGTCGAGGATATCATGCCGATGCTGAAGACCGCCGCGGCGCAAGTCGCCGAGGCGGAGAAGAACCTCGCGCCCGAGGTTGCTCGGAAGCTCTAGCCTCTATTCATTCGCTCGGAAACGTCACCGCCTCGATGCGGTTGCCGTCAGGATCGGCAACGAAGGCCGCGTAGTAGCGCACGCGGTCGTGCGCGCGGAGGCCCGGCGCGCCGTCGGAGGCACCGCCCGCCGCAAGAGCTGCGGCATGAAAGGCGTCGACATCAGTAGTCGTCTTCGCCCGCAGGCAGATGTGGACGCCGCTCCCCGGTGCTACGGGCGACATGCCGGCGCGATAGTTGATCCAGAATTCCGGATAGGCCTTGCCGAAGCCGACGGTCCCCGGCCGCGTCACCAGGCGCGTGAGCCCGAGTGTGCCAAGCGTGGCCTCGTAGAATTTTGCGGAGCGACCGAGATCGCTGACGCCGACGGAGATGTGGTCGATCATGTCTGCGTTCCCCCTCATCTCCGCTGTCATCGCCCGGCTTGGCCGGGCGATCCAGTATTCCGCGACGCCCGAGAGCTACTGACCCCGCTTTCGCGGGGTATGACAACCGTTGCGGATCTACGCCGGCGCGCCCGACTTCACGAGCTTGTAGATCACCGAATCCATCAGCGCCTGGAACGAGGCATCGATGATGTTGGGCGATACGCCGACCGTGGTCCAGCTGTCACCGTTCTCGTCCTCGCTCTCGATCAGAACGCGCGTGACCGCGCCGGTACCGCCATTGAGGATACGCACGCGGTAGTCGATCAGCTTCAGGCCCTCGATGTACTTCTGGTACTTGCCGAGGTCCTTGCGCAAGGCGACGTCGAGTGCGTTGACGGGGCCGTTGCCTTCCGCCGCCGAGATCAGGTGCTCGCCGGCGACGTCGACCTTCACCACGGCGAGCGCAACGGTGACGCGCTCGCCGAGCGCGTTGTAGCGTTGCTCGACATTGACGTCGAACTGCTCGACCTCGAAATAATGCGGCACCTTGCCGAGCGTGCGCCGCGCCAGCAGCTCGAACGACGCGTTGGCGGATTCATAAGCGTAGCCTTGCGCCTCGCGCTCCTTCAGCTCCTCGACCAGCCGCGTCAGTTTCGGGTCGCTTTTCTCATAAGCGATGCCGGCGCGGTCGAGCTCGGCGATGACGTTGGAGCGGCCCGCCTGATCGGACACCAGCACCTTGCGATGGTTGCCGACGGCTTCCGGCGCCACATGCTCATAAGTCTGCGGATCCTTCAGCACGGCGGAGGCGTGGATGCCGGTCTTGGTGACGAAGGCGCTCTCGCCGACGTAAGCCGCGTGCCGGTTCGGCGCGCGGTTGAGCATGTCGTCGAGCGTGCGCGAGACCTTGACGAGGCTCGCAAGCTTCTCACCCGTCACGCTGATCTCGAAGACGTCGGAGAATTCTTCTTTCAGCTTCAGCGTCGGGATCAGCGAACAGAGGTTGGCGTTGCCGCAGCGCTCGCCAAGCCCGTTGAGCGTACCCTGGATCTGCCGCGCGCCGGCACGTACCGCCGCGAGCGAGTTCGCCACCGCCTGCTCGGTGTCGTTATGGGCGTGGATGCCGACGTGATCACCTGGGATGTGCTTGATGACCTCCGTGACGATCGTCTCGACCTCATGCGGCATGGTACCGCCATTGGTGTCGCACAAGACCACCCAGCGCGCGCCGGCCTCATAGGCTGCCTTCGCGCAGGCGAGCGCGAAGTCCGCGTCCTCCTTGTAACCGTCGAAGAAATGCTCGCAATCGAGCATCACCTCGCGGCCGGCCTTCTTCGCGGCGCTGACGCTGTCGCGGATCGAGGCGAGGTTTTCCTCCTTCGTGGTCTCGAGCGCGACGCGCACCTGGTAGGCGGAGGATTTTGCGACGAAGCAGATCGCATCGGCCTTCGCCTCCAGCAGCGCTGCAACGCCGGGATCGTTGGAGACCGACCGCCCCGCCCGCCGCGTCATACCGAACGCGGTGAAGCGAGCGTGCGAGAACTTCGGCTTCTCGGCGAAGAATTCCGTATCTTGCGGATTGGCGCCGGGATAGCCGCCCTCGACATAGTCGATGCCGAGCTCGTCCAGCATCTGCGCGATGACCTGCTTGTCGGCCAGCGTGAAGTCGACGCCATTGGTTTGCGCGCCATCGCGCAGCGTGGTGTCGAACAGATACAGGCGCTCCTTGCTCATTGGGTCGCTCCGAGCGTCTTCTTCATGGTGGTGTTGGCGAGCCATTCGTCGTTGATGGTGATGCTGTTGCGCTGCTGGGCGGTGTAGCCGTGCTTGGCGAAGAAGCCCTGCGCGGTGTCGCTGGCATCGACCGTCAGGCTCGTGGCGCCACGGCCGCCGGCAAGCTTCTCCAGCGCATCAACCAGCAGGGTCGCGATGCCCTGCCCGCTGACAGCCGGATGCACATAGAGCATGCGGATGTGATCGCTACCGCGCAGGGAGGCAAAACCGACGGGCGAGCCGTCCAGCGTTGCGACCAGCGTCAGATCGGAGGCAAGCTGGCGGCCGAACTCGTCGTCCTCCGCCGCCGCCATCCAGGCTTCCTGCTGCGCCTCGCTGTAGTCGTCGCCGGTCAGCTCCTCGATGGCAGATGCGAAGATCGCGGCAAGGACCGGGACGTCGGCGGGCAGGAATGGCCGCAGCGCGGGCTTGGGGAGAGCTCGGGCCATCACGCGAGCTCCCAGGTCGTTACCGGCTTGCCGTCGGCATCCTTGCCGTCCTTGAGCACGACGCCCTTGGCAGCGAGCTCGTCACGGATGCGGTCGGATTCCTTGAAGTCTTTCCGCGCACGCGCTGCCGTGCGCTCCGAGATCAAGCGGTCGATCTCGCTCGCATCGACGCCACTTGCCTGCCGCTTCCGTCCCTCCCACTGCGCCGCGCTTTCGGAGAGGAAGCCGAGCAACCGCAGTGACGCCGCCAAGCCGGCGGCATCGGACGTGTTGCGCAGACCATGCAGCGCCGCGATCGTCTGGGGCGTATTGAGGTCGTCCAGCAACGGCTCGATCACCGCCGCAGCCGGCTTGCCTGGTGGAACGTCCGCTGCGACACGATACCAGTCGTCGAGCGTCTTGCCGCTCTCCTCCAGCGACTTCAAGGTCCAGTCGATCGGCGAACGATAATGCGTCTTCAGCATGTTCAGACGCAGCACCTCACCCGGCCAATCTGCGAGCAGGTCGCGGATGGTGATGAAATTGCCGAGGCTCTTCGACATCTTCTCGCTCTCGACCTGGAGGAAGCCGTTGTGCATCCAGTAGTTCGCCATGCGCGACTGATGGAAGGCGCAGCAGGTCTGCGCGACCTCGTTCTCGTGATGCGGAAACACGAGATCGATGCCGCCGCCGTGAATGTCGAAATGCGTTCCGAGGTGCTTCCAGGCCATGGCCGAGCACTCGATGTGCCAGCCCGGACGCCCCTCTGCCTTGATGCCGGCCGGCGATGGCCAAGACGGCTCGCCGGGCTTGGACGGCTTCCACAGCACGAAATCGGTATTGCCTCTCTTGTAGGGCGCGACATCGACACGGGCACCGGCGACCATCTCGTCCAGCGAGCGATTGGACAGCGCACCATAGCGAGGCAGCTCGGAATTGGCCGCGTTCATCGCCTGCGGCGAGAACAGCACGTGGTCCTCGGCAACATAGGCAAAGCCGCCGGCGACGAGCTTCTCGATGATCTCGCGCATCTCGCCGACATGCTCGGTCGCGCGCGGCTCGACACTCGGGCGTAGTGCGCCGAGCGCATCGACGTCGGCGTGAAACTGCCGGCCCGTCTCCTCGGTGACCTTTCGGATCGCCTCGTTGAGCGGAAGCCCCGGAAAATCCCGCGCGGCGCGATCGTTGATCTTGTCGTCGACGTCGGTGATGTTGCGGACATATTTGACGTGCGCCTCGCCATAGAGATGACGGAGCAACCGAAACAGCACGTCGAACACGATCACCGGCCGCGCATTGCCGATATGGGCGAAGTCATAGACGGTCGGTCCGCAGACATACATGCGGACGTCCCGAGGGTTCAGCGGCACGAATGTGCGCTTTTCCTTCGTCAGCGTATCGTAAAGGCGCAATTCCATAGGGATACCCAAAGGCTGTTGGCCGGGCGTCCAGTGCTCTCAATGTGTTTTGAGAAAAGACGGCTCCAGCCAGCGAATCGCTAGCTCGTAATCTCGCGGCAAATGATGCAAATGGCGAGGAGACCGTTCATGCGGAACATATGGGCCACAAGCGGGCCTGCCGTCAAGTGAGCCGCGAAAAAGCCGCTTTCCCTGCCCAAAGCGGCCGCGTCCCGCCATCAGGGTTAATCATCCTTAACCTTTTGAGTTTATTCATGTGGTGGCGGTTCCTTCCAAGCCACGGTGCATTTCATGCGATCCTTTTCGGCACTCCTTTGCTGTGCCTTCATCGTTGCCGCCTCGAGCGCCTCGGCGGAGACCCGCGTCTTCATCATCGCCAATCAGGCGGACGGCTACGGCGTCGACCAGTGCCTGGCCAAGGGCGACCAATGCGGTGCGCACGTCGCGCGCTCCTATTGTCAGTCCCGCGACTTTGCCCAGGCCTCGTCCTATCGCCGGGTCGATCCCGACGAAATTACCGGCTCCGTCCCCAAATCCGGCGCAAACTGCTCCCATGGCCATTGCGACGAATATGTCGCAATCACCTGCCAGCGCTGAATTCGCTCGGAACTGGCTGACTTTAGGCCCGATCTTCGCGCCCGAAACGACGTGACGATGCCCCGAGAAGCGGGTATTGGAGGGCCGCATCGGCCCCCATGTTTGGGGCCGTGACATCGCTAGAATGGCGGATATGCCGGAATTTCTCTCTCTCTTTCGCTCCCGTTCGATCCTTGCCGGCGCCGCGCTGATCAGCGCGCTCGCCTTCGGCACTGACGCCCTCGCACAAGCAGGCCCCCCTGGGCCGCCGCCAGCGCAAGCCGCGCCTGGGGCGAACCCGATCTGCTCGCGGCTGGAAGGCCAGCTTGTCGCGCTCGACCGCGGCGGAAGCGGCGATCCCGCCAAGGACGATCAGATCCGCCGTTACCAGGATTCGGCAACCCGCCAGCAGGCCGAGCTCGACCGCGTCACCGCGCAAGCCAAGCGCATGGGCTGCGACAGTTCCGGCTTCTTCTCGCTGTTCAACAACCAGTCGGCGCAATGCGGTCCGGTCAACACCCAGATCCAGCAGATGCGGGCCAACCTCGACCAGATCACCTCCAACCTCGAGCGGCTGCGTGCAGGTGGTCCAGGCAGCTACAGCCCCGACCGCGACAACCAGCGCCGCTCGGTGCTGGTCTCGCTCGCGCAGAACAATTGCGGCCCGCAATATGCCAACGCTGCGCAGTCGCAAGGCCCCGGCAATTTCCTCAGCAACCTGTTCGGCGGCGGCAACAATCCCAATAATCCTCCGCCCGGCGCGCCGCCCGCGGATCTCGGCCCGCAATCCGGCACGTATCGGACGGTGTGCGTCCGCACCTGCGACGGCGCCTACTTCCCGGTTTCGTTTGCCACCGTGCCCGCGCGTTTCCCCGATGACGAGAAGACCTGCAAGGCACTGTGCCCGGCGGCCGACGCGGCGCTCTACGCCTATCGCAATCCCGGCGAGGACATGAACGCGGCGGTCTCGGTCAACGGCCAGCCCTACACCGCACTTCCGAACGCCTTCAAATTCCGCAGCGAGTTCAACCCATCCTGCTCGTGCAAGGCCGCGGGCCAGAGCTGGGCGGATGCGCTGAAATCGGCCGACGACAAGGCGGCGGTCCAGCAGCAGGGTGACATCATCGTTACCGAGGAAAGCGCCAAGAAGATGCAGCAGCGGCAGCTCACCAAGGGTGCGCCGACGAGCGGCAAGAAGGGCGCGACGCCACCGTCGGAGCCGACAGCGACTGCACCGGCCGCAACACCGCCTGCGGACACCACGACCACGACGAACGAGAACAAGCCGATCCGCTCGGTCGGACCGACCTTCCTGCCGCAGCAGCAGAAGTAAGGCTGCTTCGCAGCCTCCTATTCCGCCGTCATGCCCTCGCGAAGGCGGGGCATCCAGTACTCCGCGGCGCGAGCCGTTTCCGACGACATGCGCCCCGGAGTGCTGAATCATCCGCCTGCCGCCTACGCTAAAGCTTTGGCGCGCCTGGACCTTAGCCTCGGCGAAGCCTTGGCGTAGCCGGGTCGCGGATGATGACAGCGTCACGGCTGGCGAGGCCGCCTGGCTTACGACACCGGTCTCCAAACTCGCTAACTCTACCCCTCGAACGCGTCGATCGAGGCGCGGCTGCCGCGCGAGACCAGCGTTTCGTCCGGCGCAGGCAAGGGCTCGCCCTTGTCGCGGAATCGGTTGGTGATGGGATAGCGGCGGTCGCGACCAAAATTCTTGCGCGTCACCTTCACGCCCGGCGCGGCCTGACGGCGTTTGTATTCGGCGATGTTGAGGAGGTGGTCGATCCGCGTCACCACCGCACGGTCGAAGCCTGCGGCGATGATCTCCTCCAGCGGGTCCTCGCGCTCGACCAGGCGCTCGAGCACCGCGTCGAGCAGATCGTAGGCCGGCAGCGAATCCTGATCTAGCTGATTCTCGCGCAGTTCCGCCGTCGGCGGGCGTGTGATGATGTCGGGCGGAATGACCTCGCCGGAGGGGCCAAGCGCGCCATCCGGTTTCCACGCATTGCGCAGGGCCGCCAGCCGAAACACCTGCGTCTTGTAGATGTCCTTGATCGGGTTGAAGCCGCCGTTCATGTCGCCATAGAGCGTAGCGTAGCCGACCGACATCTCCGACTTGTTGCCGGTGGTCACCACCATCAGCCCGGTCTTGTTGGAAATCGCCATCAGCAGCATGCCGCGGGTGCGCGCCTGGAGATTTTCCTCGGTGATATCGGGCGGCAGATTTTTGAAGATGTCGGAGAGGATGGTCTCAAAACCGTTCACCGCCTCTGCGATCGGCAGCACCTCGTAGCGGATCCCGAGATGACCTGCGAGCTCGCCGGCATCCGCGATCGAGCTTGGCGCCGTGAAGCGGTACGGCAGCATCACGCCATGCACCTGATCGGCACCGAGCGCATCGACGGCGATCGCCGCGCACAAGGCTGAATCGATGCCGCCGGACATGCCGAGCAGCACGCCGGGAAAAGCGTTCTTGCCGACATAGTCGCGCAAGCCGAGCACGCAGGCCGCATAATCGGCCCGGTCACCTTCGGGCAGTTGCGCAATCGGACCAGTGCAGCGCCAATCGTCGCCGGCCTTGGTGAAGTGCAGCGTGGTGACGCTCTCCTCGAATGCCGGCAGTTGCGCGGCAAGCGAGAGGTCGCCGTTCAGCGCGAACGAAGCGCCGTCGAACACCAACTCGTCCTGCCCGCAGACCTGGTTGAGATAGACCAGCGGCAGGCCGCTTTCGGTCACGCGCGCGACCGCTACCGACAAGCGCACGTCGCCCTTGTCGCGGGCGTAAGGCGAGCCGTTCGGCACGAGGATGATTTCGGCGCCGGTCTCGGCCAGCGTCTCGACGACGTTCTCGTAGTCCTCGGATTCCTCCAGCCAGATGTCCTCGCAGATCGGCACGCCGATCCGCACGCCGCGCACGGTCATTGGGCCGGCTGCAGGCCCGCGCGCAAACAGCCGCTTCTCGTCGAACACACCGTAGTTCGGCAGGTTGGCCTTGAAACGCAGGCTGGCGATGCGGCCGCCATCGAGCAGCGCGCAGGCATTGTAGAGCTTGCCGTCCTCGACCCAGGGCGTGCCGACCAGCATGGCGGGACCGCCATCGGCGGTCTCGCGCGCGAGGCTTTCGATCGCGGCGCGGCAGGCGGACTGGAAGGCAGGTTTCAGCACGAGGTCTTCGGGCGGATAGCCGGCGATGAACAATTCCGGAAACAGCACGAGATCGGCGCCGGCGCTTGCGGCTTGCGCGCGTGCCGCGCGCGCCTTCGCGGCATTGCCGTCGATATCGCCCACCGTCGGATTGAGCTGGGCGAGCGTGACCGCGAATTCGTTGAGACGTTCGGTCATGATCGCCTGTTGTCCAATCCTGTGGCTAGACGAAACCCAATCGCTCGACGAGCGCAAAGATCCAGAAGGCGCCGGCCATCAGCAGCGCCACGCCGACGGCAGCCGAGCCCATGTCCTTGACCCGCCCGATCTGCTTGTCGTGGTCCATGGTGAGACGGTCGGCGAGCTTCTCGATCGCAGTGTTCAGCAGTTCGACCACGAGCACGAATGCGACAGCACACACCAGTTCGACCGCGCGCATCGCGGTCACGGCGATGAACCAGGCCAGCGGAAGCGACAGCAGGAGCGCAAAGATCTCCTCACGGACGGCCTGCTCCGAGCGAAACGCAAAGGCCAGACCGTTACGGGAGTTGATCGTGGCCTTCCAAATCCGCAGCAAGGTCTTAGAGCCCCGCTGCGAACGGCATCGGCTTGGCCTTGCCGACGCGTTCCTGCTTGAGGAGCTCCGCGACCAGGAAAGCCATGTCGATCGATTGCTCGGCGTTGAGGCGGGGATCGCAGACCGTATGGTAGCGGTCGTTGAGGTCCTCGTCCGTGATCGCGCGCGCGCCGCCGAGGCATTCAGTGACGTCCTTGCCGGTCATCTCCAGATGCACACCGCCGGCATGCGTTCCTTCCGCCGCGTGGATCGCGAAGAACGACTTCACCTCCGAGAGGATGCGGTCGAATGGCCGGGTCTTGTAGCCCGTGGTGGAGGTGATGGTATTGCCGTGCATGGGATCGCAGGACCAGACCACCACACGCCCCTCGCGCTGCACCGCGCGGATCATGTTCGGCAGATGCTCGCCGACCTTGTCGGAGCCGAAGCGGCCGATCAGGGTCAGCCGTCCGGGCTCGTTGTCGGGGTTGAGCACGTCGATCAGCTTGAGCAGCTCGTCGGCCTTCAGCGACGGGCCGCACTTCAGCCCGATCGGATTCTTGATGCCGCGGAAATATTCGACATGGCCATGGTCGAGCTGACGGGTGCGGTCGCCGATCCAGATCATGTGGCCTGACGTGGCGTACCAGTCGCCGGTGGTGGAATCGACGCGGGTCATCGCCTGCTCGTAGCCGAGCAGCAGCGCCTCGTGGCTGGTGTAGAAATCGGTCGCGCGCAGCTCGGGATGGCTCTCGAGATCGAGGCCGCAGGCGCGCATGAAGTTGAGCGCGTCCGAGATGCGGTCGGCCAGCTCCTTGTAGCGGCGGGACTGTGGAGAATCCTTCAGGAAGCCGAGCATCCACTGGTGCACGCTGCCGAGATTGGCGAAGCCGCCGGTCGCGAACGCGCGGAGCAGGTTCAGCGTCGCCGCCGACTGGCGGTAGGCCATCAGCTGCCGCTGCGGATCCGGCACACGCGCTTCCCTGGTGAACGCGATGTCGTTGACGATATCGCCGCGATAGCTCGGCAGCTCGATACCTTCAACCTTCTCTGTCGGCGAGGAGCGCGGTTTTGCGAACTGGCCGGCGACGCGACCGACCTTCACCACGGGGACGGCGCCCGCATAGGTGAGCACGACCGCCATCTGGAGCAGCACGCGGAAGAAGTCGCGGATGTTGTTGGCGCCGTGCTCGGCAAAGCTCTCGGCGCAGTCACCGCCCTGGAGCAGGAAGGCCTCGCCGGCCGCGACGCGGGCCAGCGCCTTCTTCAGGTTGCGCGCTTCGCCGGCGAACACCAGCGGCGGAAAGCTCGCAAGCTGCGCCTCGACATCGGCCAACGCCTTCGCATCGGGATAGTCGGGGACCTGCAGCACGGGCTTGCTGCGCCAGCTCTCGGGTGTCCACCGCTCGGACATCGCAAATCCTCTTTCTCAAAGCAAAAACTGCAACCTGATCTGTGGGTTGCGCGAGCCGCCTTATACACAGGCTAGCATCGCCTCGCCAGTTGTAAATCCATTTACGCATGCAAGCCCTTGCGGGCAAAGCCGAATTCACATTTGCTGGGGACTGCGGGAGAAACTTTGGGGCGTACGCTGCTCATGGACGCGGCACTCGACGACGTCTTTATCGACGACATCACTTTCCCGGCCGTCGACGGGTATTCGCTAGGCGGCACCCTGTTCCTGCCGCGTGGCGCCAGGCGTCACGCCGTCCTGATCAATTCTGCCACCGGTGTCCCGCGAAAGATCTATCGCGGCTTTGCCTCCTACCTCGCCCATCGCGGCTGTGCGGTCCTGACCTACGACTATCGCGGCATCGGCGACTCCCGCCTGCCGGCGCTGGTCGGCCACAACCAGCCGAAATCGCTGGTCGGCTTCAAGGCCTCGATGTCCGACTGGGCCGCGCTCGACGTCACCGCCGCCGTCGCCTGGATGCGCGAGCGCTATCACACACTGCCCCTCAACTATGTCGGCCATTCCTTCGGCGGCCAGGCGCTCGGGCTGATCGCGAACAACGGCGAGATTTCCCGGGCGCTGTTCGTGGCGTCGCAAGCCGCAACGTGGAAACTGATCCCGCCACCGGAAAACTACCGCGTGTTCGCGTTCATGAATTTCATCGGCGTGCCCGTGGCTCATCTGCTCGGCTACGCGCCGGGCTGGCTCGGCATCGGCGAAGATTTACCCAAGGGCGTGTTCCTGCAAGGCACCAAATGGGTGAGCAGCCCGCGCCACCTCTTTGATTCCAGGTTGCCGGCGCTGGCAAACTTCGCAAGCTACAAGGGCGCGCTGCGCGCCCTCACCTTTTCAGACGATCCCTGGGCGACGCGGTCCGCAGTCGAGCTGCTCTGCGCCGGCTTCACCGCGATCAAGCCGGAGGTGGTCACGGTCAAGCCGTCCGACATTGGCGTCAAGACAATCGGCCATTTCGGCTTCTTCCGCCCCGCCCACCGCGACGCGCTCTGGCGCGGCATGGCCGAATGGATCCAGGGGGAGTGACGGCTAGCGAATGACGGTCGTCAGCGACGAGTAGCGCTTGTTCAGCTTTGCTTCGGTCGGCGAGAACTGCGCGAAGGCGTCGCTAACGCGGACCGCCGGCGGCGTGTCGCTCGCGAAGCGAAACTCTTTCGGCCGCGGCGCATAGAAGTCGCGGCTGTAATAGGCATCGTCGAAACGCGTCTCGCTGATGCCGAACAATGCGTCGCAGACGAACAGGAGTGCGCACACTCCCGCAACCGCAGCGACGATCTCCTTGAAAACAGACATGTTGAGGCCCCACCCTTTTCCGGGAGGATGCAGGTGGGTTCCAAAGGCCGGGTTTAAGACTGCGCGGCATTTGTCGGGAGAGTTGCTCGCGGGTCGGCGAATTGCAGACAATTTGAACGAATGCGTTAGCGTCGGCGCAACGCGCGGCACGCCTCCTCGCTGGTCCCCTGAGAGCAAGAAGACGTTTTCGCTAGACTGCGTCGCCTCTCACGCGCCGCAACGTCTCCGACGGCAGCTCACCGAACCTGTCGCGATATTTTCCGGCAAAATGTCCGAGATCGCTGAACCCGGCATCGAGCGCCGCCGTCGTCACTGACCCCTGACCATCATCAACGAGCAGCCGCTCGCGCGCGCGTTCAAGCCGGCATGTCAGTATCCAGTCGCGCGGCGAATAGCCGAGATAGCGCTGAAAATTCTCCTGCAGCGAGCGCAGGCTGACGCCGAGCCCGGCCGCGAGCTTCGAAATCTCGATCGGCTGGTCAGCATGCGCCTTGATGTAATCGCGCGCGCGGC
This sequence comes from Bradyrhizobium sp. UFLA05-108, assembly GCF_059803455.1. Taxonomy (NCBI): domain Bacteria; kingdom Pseudomonadati; phylum Pseudomonadota; class Alphaproteobacteria; order Hyphomicrobiales; family Nitrobacteraceae; genus Bradyrhizobium; species Bradyrhizobium sp. UFLA05-108. The sequence goes on from NZ_JBANAZ010000005.1 coordinate 136,559, forward strand.
GGACGATGGCCGGGCTGCGGTCGATATGGCTCACGGAGAGCGCCTGCGCGACGCGTGGAAACATTGCGGCCGTCACCAGATTGACCAGCATCTCCTCGGTCGCAGCCGCCGCCAGCGGCCCCATGCCGATAGCGTTCAGGCTGGTCATCTCGGCCATCGCTGCGTTCAAGTGCCGGGCGAGCGCAGCGGCGACCGGCGCGCCGAGATCGAGACCTTCGCTCAACTCGGACAACAGCACGTCCGCATCCTGCGTGCGGCCGGTCAGCCGCTCGGCGCGTTCGACCGCGACGTTCCCAGGCACATAGAACACCAGCACGGAGGCGTCCGTGACCTCGAGCTTCGACCGCTCGAATGGCCGGCCGATGCTGGCCTGGCGCATCGGGTGATAGTCCTGCAGATTGTCGCCGCGACCGCGGCGGAAGCCGCCCGTGACGGGGATCGAGACGTGCAGGGAATCGTCAGTGCTGCGCTCGACGCTCAAGCCGGCCAGATCGACCCGCATCAGTTGCGCCGCGCCGAAATGGATCGCCTTGAAATCGATCGTTACGCGCCGCGTCTGCCCGAGCCGCTCGACGCGGGCATCGCCGCCGTACATCGCGTGGGCGAGCTCGTTCGCTGCATCCAGCGTCAGTGTCTTCGAAAATCCCCGTGCGGACAGGTCGTCCAGTCGATTGGGCATGACGACATCCCAAGCCCTCGGTTTGACGCGAAACCGAGGCTCATCCCGCGCAAAATACCAAACCGCCGCGCATTCGCCATATCGGCTTAAGTTCCAGGCGGTTATCTATGGTTCATGGGACGGCATTGCCGGAAGGTATTTTAATGCCGCCCCTGTGAGGAAACGCCTCGAACCGCAGCTGCCCTCAGCGGCTGCCTCAAACACCAAAAAGACTGCTCAGTCGTTCGCCCCTGCACGGTCGAGCGCATTGAACCATCCATGAAGCGCTTGCCGCGTCACGCGCTTTGCTCAATCCGGCGCGCGGGAGTTCCATCGCCTTCATCCGCGCGCCGGTCCCATCCGATGCCCGAGACAAGGAGGACCACGGCTCTTGGACGACGCTCGAGTTGAGAAACGAAGATGCCCGTCCGTTGGCTGAAGCCGTCGCGAAACCTGATCATCGAGCACTTCACCGATTTCGATCAGTTCCGTCCCACCGAGGTGCTCGGCGGCGGCACCAGCATTCCGCTCGAACCGCGACACTTCTCGGTGTTCCGCGCCAGCCTGCCACTCCCAGACAGCCTCATGGTCATGCAGCGCTCCTTCGCGCGTCATCTGGAGGCGGACATCGGCATCGATCGCGGCGTCGGCCTCATCGTACCGCTCGCCGCGCATTCCGTCGTAAATGGCCGCGAGATCGACAACTCCATGATTGGCCTCGTGCGCGGCAAGGTCCCGATGCGCGCCATCGAGCGCTACGCCAACACCTATCTGATGCTGCGCTTCAACTCCGACATGCGCCATCGCGGTTGGGCCGATTTCAACGCCGGGCTCGAGTTCTACCGGCTTGCCGACGAGCCGAGGCAGTGCTTGCGGGCTGCGATCCTCGACATGTTCTGCCTGGCGTCGGGCTGCAACGATCCCGGACAATTCGAGGCCATCAACCGTCCGATCCAGGAAACGCTGCTGGGCGCGCTCGACGCCGCGTTCGTTGCCGACGCCGCGTCGCGCGCGCGCCCCGGATCGTTCGACAGGCATCGCCGGCTGATCGCGCAGCTCGACGAGCAGGTCATGCTGCTCGGGAGCGTACCGCTCTACAGCGACGATCTCGCAACCGCCCTGAATGTCTCCGTGCGGACGCTCCAGGCCGCCGCACAAACCGTCCACGGCATGAGCCTGCATCATTATCTGCGGGCGAAGCGGCTATGGACCGTCCGCAAGCAGCTCGTGAGCGGAAGCACAGGTCTCACCGTCAAGGCCGCAGCGCTGGCCAATGGCTTCTGGCACATGGGCGATTTCGCCAAAAGCTACAAGTCGGCCTTCGACGAGACGCCCTCGGAGACGCTGGCGCGGGCGCGCCACATCTGAGCAAGGCGAAAGCGCGGGCTCAATGGCCGACAGCCTTCGCGTGATCGGCCGCCCTGCGATGTGCGGCCTCGCTCAGGCGATCGACCCAGGCGATCCCGATCGCGGAGACGATGAAGGTGATGTGGATGATGACTTGCCACATCACGCCGCTCTCGGTGAAATTGCTGCGCGCGGTGCCGAGATTGCCCGCCTCGATGAAGGTCCTGAGCAGCGAGATCGAGGAGATGCCGACGATCGCCATCGCAAGTTTGATCTTGAGCACGCTGGCGTTGACGTGGCTCAGCCATTCCGGCTCGTCAGGGTGGCCGCGCAGGTTGAGACGCGAGACGAAAGTCTCGTAACCGCCGACGATTACCATCACGAGCAGATTGGAGATCATGACGACGTCGATCAGCCCGAGCACGGTCAGCATGATCTGCTGCTCGTTGACGTCGAACCAGTGCGCGGCGAGATGCCAGAGCTCCTTGAGGAACAGCAGGACATAGACGGCCTGCGCGACGATGAGGCCGACATAGAGCGGCAATTGCAGCCAGCGCGAGCCGAAGATCAGGCGCGGGACCAGGCCGAGCTGCGGGGACGCAGCGCGGCTCGAAGGTGCTTGGGATTCAGACGTCATGGATCACTCCGGAATGCGGACGAAGTCAGAAAGGCTGGGATCAGAGGCTGGCGATGACGGGCGCGAGCTCAAGCGAGCCGCGCCAGATCATCTCGAAGGCGACATAGACGATGATGGCGAGACCGACATAGGCGATCCAGCGCTGCTTCTGGAGCACGCGGCCGAGCAGATCGGCGGCAACGCCCATCAGCGCGACCGACAGCAACAGGCCGAAGGCCAGGATGAACGGATGCTCGCGTGCGGCGCCCGCGACAGCCAGCACGTTATCGAGCGACATCGAGACGTCGGCGGCGACGATCTGGATCGCGGCCTGCCGAAACGTCTTGCGCGGCGCCGGCGCGCCGGCCGAACTGCCTGCTCCGGCGTGGCCGAAGACCAGTTCGCCATGGCCTGCAGCCTGCTGGCGCAATTCGCGCCACATCTTCCAGCAGACCCACAGCAGCAGCACACCGCCGGCCAGCAGCAGGCCGAGCACCTGGAGAAGCTGCGTTGCAACGCCGGCGAAGACGATGCGCAGCACGGTCGCAGCCGCGATGCCGACGATGATGGCGCGGCGGCGCTGGCCGGCGGGCAGGCCCGCCGCGGCAAGCCCGATGACAACGGCATTGTCGCCGGCGAGCACGAGGTCGATCAGCACGACTTGAAACAGTGCCGTCAGCGCGTCGGGGGTGATGAATTCGCTCATGTCCGATCATTCGGACGCGAGGCGGCATCGAGCCAGTGCGGCTTGCGGCGCTCGATCCAGTCCAGGACCTTCGAGCGCTGCGCGCGGAGGCCAGGCACGTCCTCGGCAAGCAGTGCGAGGCCCAGCGGCAGCATCCAGATGCCGAGCACCGGCAGGAACGACAGCACGCCGCCGGCGACGAGCAGCGCGCCGGCAGGCATCCTCACCCAGCGGCTTGAAGGTCGCAGCAGATAGGTGACGGTGCCGGCCACGCGCGGCGGCAGGCGACTGATGAGCGCGTCAAGGCGCGGATCGCCACCGGCCGCCTCGCCGGTGGCGCGCTGGCGCGATCTTGCGTGATCGTCGATGCCTGCGCTCATGCTCACGCTCCGGATGCGGGGCGGCCCTCGCTGCGCGCTGCGACCGGGGCGACCGGCTTCGATCGCGGCAGCACCAGCGTGAGCAGGCGGAGCAGCTTGATCGCCTGCACCTCATGAGGATGCACATCCTCGTCCGCCGCGGCGACGCGCTCGGAGATGTCGACCAGATGCGCGGCCAGCGGCAGGTCCGAGACCGGGCGCAGCGTGTCGATGACGACATTGGCAAAATCTGGCTGCTCGAGCCGCTCGGCAAGCTCGTCGAACATCGCGGCCAGCCGTGCTTCGGAGATGTGCGGGGCGAGCCCGCGCTCCCGGATGAAGCGCGTCACCTCCTCGCGCTCGACTGCAGCGACACGGCGGTCGGCGACGGCCACCAGCGCGCCAGCAATCACGAGCGCGGCGGCTGCCTGCTCGTGCAGACTGGACGGTTCGGTGATCTCGCCCCGGATGGGGCTCAAAGGTTCTGCGTCAGGCATCATAGCTCCTCAAGCTTACGGTTGTGACCGCACGCGGGAAGCGACGAGGATGGCTGGTCGATGAGAGCAGGTGCGCTGGGCCCAACGATCGTCCAATCCAAGCGCATTCGCGCGCGGGACAGGTCATCCGACATCACGAGGTTGGCCGAGGGGATCGGCGGCCTCGTCAGAGGGGCCCGGATTCTGTTGAAGCGAGAGATAAAGTTCGTCCCTGCCAAATCAAGCCGGCCGAGCTGCGACCAGCAGCCGCGGGAACGCAACGTGCCGTTCATAAAATCGCCATCAAGGGATATCCCGCCCGTTTACCTTGTTCGGTGGCCTGCCCGGTGGCAATCTCGCAAACTGAGACCGAAGAGAGCCAGTCATGTCGCGCGCAGGCGCAAAATCGCTTCCCCAATTGAGCGTCCGGATCGATCTGGATGCCGAGGACCGGATCGGGCCCGGCAAGATCCAGCTCCTTGAGAACATAAGGGAGCACGGCTCGATCTCGGCCGCGGGCCGTGCCATGGACATGTCCTACAAGCGCGCCTGGGATCTCGTCGATGAGATCAACCGCATCTGCGGACACGCCGCGGTCGAGCCCCAGACCGGCGGCAAGAACGGCGGCGGCGCGATGCTGACCCCGTTCGGCGCCGCGCTCGTCGCGCGCTACCGCAAGATCGAGCGCGACGCAGCGCGCGCCGTGCGCAAGGAGCTGATGGCGCTGAAGACGGACATCAAGCGCTCACGGAAGGCGTGAGCGGTCCGAACGGCTTTGGAGGTGCACTCAGGAAGGCTTAGATGTCCGCTTCTGCCGGAAATGCGGGCGGCCTAGCCACCCCGTCTCACACTGTCGAGAAATTGTTCGCGTTCGCCAGGCGCGTAACCCTGGGAAGCTCCCGGATACGGTCCATCGTAATCATTGTACGGCGCCGCCCGGTAGTGGATCGGCGGCGCATCTGGCGCGTAGGCAAAGCCCGAAGCGGGATCCGAGGCGATCGTGCCCTGATCGGGACGAGCAATAGCGTGCCGCTGGTGCGCGCGATGTACCGTAGCCGCGCTCGCAGAACCACACAGGATGATCAAAAGGCTCAAGGCCAAGATAGAACGCATCGCTTTTTCTCCAAACGACCGCCATGGCTGCTTAGGTAAGGCTCGCGTCGCACCGTCCCAACAAATAGCGACTTCACGAATAGTCACATCGGCGGCATCAAGGGTGCTGGGCCTCTCGCGGCATGGCCATCCTACGACGACTACGGCCGCTGCCTCGTCGAAGTACGGACGCGGGGGGCATAGTGGGATTGCTTACACTGAGCCCTTCCCCTGCTGGGGCGGACTTGAATTAGGTAGCAGTAATATCTTTGCCAACGGCCATAAGACCGTCCTGCTTGACGGCCCCTTGAGCTATTGCTTCCAACGTGACGCCAAATGACCCTGCACAAACCGTCGCGCCGACTGCACCCACCGTCGGCGCGGCTGCACCGGTTCCAAACAGGGCGAGCAGAATGCGGGCGTCGGCGTTCTTCTTGTTGAGCCTGCGAACGACATCTTGAATCTTGGCGGTGGACGGCTGGCCGACGTAGCAGAGGCAAGCAAGCGAGGTGTCCGCCATATCGAGCGAAAAGAATTTCGCCGTTGATAGCGCGTCCGCCTCTTCCGCCATCGCCTCGATACCACGGTGCCGCAGCAAATAGGACAACACCAGCGCCGTCGCTTCGTCGAGCTTTCCGGAGCCTGGAATGCAGAGCACCGAACGCGGCGATCTGTTTTCCTCCTCAATCAACTTGCGTTGCGTCCTTGCTTGCTCGATCGCGATCGCGGCACCGGGGCTCGAGCTCATGTCCTGAGCCGGCGAGTCCAAATCGTGGTGCGCTTCCAGGTCGGCCACCAGTTCGTCGACTGTTGAAGCAATACGATTTAACCGTTCTTCGTCGAGATGGCCTAATCGGCGGTCGGCTTCTGCGAGCCTCAATCCCTCAAGCAGGATCGTGTCACAGTATTCCTCAAGCGACGCCCGTTTGAGGAACTCATGCGCTTGTTCCGCCGCTTCAAGGGGATCCCCCGCCAGCATCCGTTGATAGGCCAGCTGAGGCGGGCTCAGAGGAGGTCGGTCGCCCAACATGATCTCGAGGAATTTGAGCCGCTCGACATGTCGTCCCGCGACAACGAGACAGATCGTCAGAGGCGTCGCCATGACCAGTCCGACTGGGCCCCAAAGCCACGTCCAGAATGACGCAGACAGGATGATTGCGACAGGAGACAGGCCGGAACTATGGCCATAGATCAATGGTTCGAGGACCTGTCCTGCGAGCAGTTCCAGGATCACAAACAATAGAGCTGTCAGCACCAACATTTGCCAGCCCGAACCAACGGCAGCAGCGAGAATGAGCGGAAAAATGGCTGAGATCAGCGCACCAATGTAGGGAACGAACCGCAGGATCATCGCTAACAGGCCCCACAACGGAGCGGAGGGCACGCCAATCAATTCGAGACCTAAGCCGATTGCCAGACCGAACACTGCGTTGAAGATAATCTGGGTCAGGAAGAGTTTGCTCAGGCGCTTGCCCGCGTCATCAAGGGCTGCCGTCGTGCGCTGAATGTCGCCCGAGCCGGCAAGACGGACCAGGCGATTCCTCAGATCCTCGCGTTGCAGCAGGATGAAGGTCACGAAAATGACGACGATTCCCGTCGTCGTGAGCGGCGAAAGCAAAGGCTCGATAATTTTGGCGAGCGTTGTGAGAGCACCTGGGTCGGGCTGCTTGACTTCAACGGGTATCGGAAGCGTTCTGTCTGTTGCTTGTCTCGCGAGCCCATTGTCCGGCCTGCCAGTGGTCGCATCACCACGTTGCAACTCTGTCCCCAGTTCCTTGAGAACGGTGGAGGCCTGTTCCAACGTTCCGGAACCACCCATCAACCCGCGAAGGCTCTCGATCTTGTCACTCAGAGTTTGCTGATATCCGGGCAGCCTGGCGGCCAGGCGCGTTGCCTGCGAGACCATAAGCCCGCCTAAACTGAATATGATCGCAAATCCGAAGAAGACGACTATGAGTACAGAAGCCGTGCGCGGAACTCGCCATGAATATAGACGGATGACGAAGGGCGCGAGAACGAAGCTCAAGAGAACGGCCAGAGCGACCGGAACGAAAACTTCCCGGCCAAAATAGAGCGCAGCAATAATCAGTGCTGCAACGGCCATATTTGTCAGCGCACTTCCCCGCCGCTGCGTTATTTGCTTGGGCTTCTCCTGCAACTGCGTGGCCCTCGCTCTTAGCCGAGCGACGGTCGCTGCGGCTTCGATGAAACCTCACGAACCCAAACCCAGTGCCGCTCCAGCTGGAGTTGGGTTCTGCAATGCGAATGGACGATTGCCGGTCGTGCGCTACCCTTTTGGCGCCCCATAATTCTACGCCTCTTTTCCACCTCGGGTAAGAACAAAGTAAGAGGGTGCCCGCCATCTCAGCGAATCCCTGCTGCTCGGCTCACGCGTGAGCACGTCGATCTCGACGGATTGATGGATCTGCGGCGCAGGGTCTATGCGCACACGGCCTAGTTCGGCCGCACCGTCATCTCCGGTGCCGGCTGGACCAGCGCCTCGCTCAGGAGGCTCTGCTCCGCCTTCGGAATCGAGAAGCGAACCTTGAAGCCATCTTCCGTTTCCAGCGTGATGATGCGCTGGGTCACGTCCGTCGATTGCTCGACCACCCAGGACGCCAGCGGATAGGCGTAGCGCAGGCTCTGGTCGCCATAGCGGGCTTTCAGCGCGGCTTCGAGCAGGCCCGGCAGCGTCATGATCAGGGCGCCGACCTGATTGAGGGAGACGTGAACCGCGCCCGAATTTCCCGATGCATCCTCAAAACGCAGCGAGATGGCGCCCCCATCGGCGGCGACCTCGCAGGTCGTGAGCGACTTGACGCTAATTTCCATCACAGGCTCCGAGGCACTTGTCGTTATATTCAACACGATATATCGTTGCTCTACCCGACGTCTAGCCCGGTTTTGATCGCTTTTCCCAATCGGGTGATTGGCGAAAACTCGGCCATCGTGATATATAATGGGATATAGCGAGGCCGATAACGGCCCGTTTTGACAGGGAGCGAACAAGCCAATGAGCGACTACAATCTTCTCATCGACGGCAAGATGGTGCCCGGCGACCTGACCATGCCCGTGCTCAATCCCGCGACCGAGGACGTGCTGGCGCAGTGCCCGCGCGCCTCGAAGAGCCAGCTCGACGCCGCCGTGGCCGCGGCGAAAGCCGCCTTCCCGGCCTGGGCTGCGACGCCGATCGAGGAGCGACGCAAGCTCGTGATCAAGATGGCCGACGTGATCGAGGCCAATTCCGGTGAGCTCGCGCGCCTGCTCACCTCCGAACAGGGCAAGCCGCTCACGGATGCCACCGGCGAAGTCCTCGGAATGGCAGCCTTCTTCCGCTATCTCGGCTCGCTCGAACTGTCGATGCGGGTGATCGAGAATTCCGGCGACCGCAAGGTCGAAGCGTATCGCCGGCCGCTCGGCGTTGTCGGCGCTATCATTCCCTGGAACTATCCGCTGCTGATCCTCAGCTTCAAGCTGCCGTCAGCGCTGCTCGCCGGCAATACGCTGGTGGTCAAGCCCGCGCCGACCACGCCGCTCGCAACGCTGCGCTTTGCCGAGCTCGTCAAGGACGTACTGCCGAAAGGTGTGCTCAACATCATCACCGACGCCAACGATCTCGGCGGCGAGATGACCAAGCATCCAGACATCCGCAAGATCTCCTTCACCGGCTCCTCGGCGACCGGCCAGAAGGTGATGGCAAGCGCAGCGCAGACGCTCAAGCGTATTACGCTCGAACTCGGCGGCAACGATGCCGGCATCGTGCTCGACGACGTCGATCCGAAGAAGGTCGCGCCGGGAATCTTCGAAGGTGCATTCCAGAATTCCGGTCAGGTTTGCCTTGCGATCAAGCGACTGTACGTTCACGAGTCCGTCTATGACGAGCTCTGCAACGAGCTGGTCGCGATCGCCAAGAGCACCGTGGTCGATGACGGATCGAAGCAAGGCACCAAGCTCGGGCCGCTGCAGAACAAGATGCAGTACGAGAAGGTAAAGGCGTTCCTCGAGGACGCGCGCAAGAACGGCAACGTCATTGCCGGCGGCGCGGCGATGGACCGTCCCGGCTATTTCATCGAGCCGACCATCGTGCGCGACATCCAGGAGGGCTCGAAACTGGTCGACGAGGAGCAATTCGGCCCCGTGCTGCCGGTGATCAAATATTCCGACAAGGATGACGTGATCCGTCGCGCCAATGCCACGACCTACGGTCTCGGCGCCTCGGTATGGTCGTCCGATGTCAAGCGCGCCCACGAGGTCGCGAGCCAGCTCGAGTCCGGCACGGTGTGGATCAACAAGCATCTCGACATGGCCCCGCACATCCCGTTCGGCGGCGCCAAGCAATCGGGCATCGGCACCGAGTTCGCCGAGGAAGGCCTCGCCGAGTTCACCCAGCTTCAGATCATCAACGGGCCGCCTGCGGCCTGACCAACACGCGGGGTCGCGGCGCACGCCGCGGCCCCGCTCATTCTCGGGAAAGCGGAGGCGGACGATGTTCGATGCACAATGCGATCTTGCCGCCCTGGTCTATGCGCCAAATCAGGATCCCGACACCATCTTGCGCGGCTTCGCGGCCGACCTGAATGCACGCGGCATCCGCGTCGTAGGCATGGTGCAAGCAGGCCATTGCGCCGACGCCAGCCTGTCGGCGCTGATTCTCCACAGCGGCGAGAAACTACTCCTGGCGCAGGACCTCGATCCCGCCGCGAGCGGTTGCCGGCTCGATCTCGCGCGGCTCCAGAATGCCGGCGAACGGATCGCCGAGGCGTTGGAGAATGGCGCCGACCTCGTGATCATCAACCGCTTCGGCAAACGGGAGCGCAATGGCAAGGGGCTGGCCTATCTGATCGAGCAGGCGCTCGATGCCGATATCCCCGTGGTGATCGCGGTGGCGCGCGATCACTTCGCCGACTGGATCAAGTTCGCCGGAGGGATGAGCGTCAAGCTCAGCTGCGACCACCAGGCGCTCGATGCGTGGTGGCGAGCCGTCTCGGCGCGTGGTGCGGACCTGATCCCCGATCAGCATCTCACGGTTTGCGAAGTTCTGAAGTAAACGATCTGCGCCTTGCCGTCCTCACGGCCAGTCGGCGAAATTCAGCGTCGGCTTCGACCGTCCCATCGCGCCACGGGCGCCGGCGCGCCGCCGCCAGGTACCGGGGGCTTCGCCGGCGTGCTTGCTGAAGAAGCGGCTGAAATAGGCCGTGTCCTTGAAACCGAGCGCGAACGCGATCTGTTTCACGGTCGCGGCGCTCGCTTCCAATCGTGTGGCCGCTTCCCTGACGACACGCTGCTGGATCAGGGCGCTCGGTGACCGTTTCAGCTCCCGGCTGCACAGGGCATGCAGGCGGTCCGGCGTCACGCCGAGCAGGCTGGCGTAATCGGCGACCCGGAGTTGCTGATGGTATCGCTCCTCGAGCAGACTGCGGAAGCGGCTCAGGATCTCCGCGCTGCTGCCTTCCTCTTCCAGATCACTGTCGCTGGCAAAAAGACGCCAGAAGCGCAATGCAATCAGCGTCAGTTCGGCGGACATGATCGACGCGGCGCCGCTACGCGCCGGTGTCGCGATCTCGGTCGCAATCGCGGCAATCGAGCGCGACACGGTGGTGACGAGGCCGGGATCGACCGGAAGCGCCATGATCCCGTCGGCGCGATCGAGAGCCAGATAGGCCGCCTCGGCCGACGGCGGAAGGTAGCGATGCCACGCGCCCGATTTCAGACGGAGCAGCTCTGCGGTCGTGCCCGCCGCCACGTCCAGATAGTTGGCGCATCCCGCCGGCAGCCAGGCGATGGCGGGGCCGGGCAATGCGATTCTCTCACCCTCGCGACGGAGGTCCGCGACGCCACCGCCGTGCAAACAGAGCAGGTGAATGAAGGGCCGCGCCGCCCTGGAATCGAGCGACCAGCGCCGCGGCTCATAGTGCGACACGATGACCTCGGCGCCGATCGCAGCTGGTCCACTGGGCGGGGCGACAATGGGAACGCGCACGGCGTCCGCGACAGCTCGACGCACTTGGCCGGCGTGACCAGAAACGTGCAATCTTTCGCCGGATCTGTCCATTGAAGGACAAAAGCCGAAGGTGCTTGCTGGGTCAAGTCCCGGCCACGGCACCTCCAGAAGCTGCCGAGCAGAAAATCCGGGATGGAGAGGAAACGACGCACATTCATCCCTGCGAGCGATCGCATGGGAGAAACATGGAGGGAGACTCGACATGTTCTTAACGAACCGTCGAACGATGCTGCGCATCACCAGCCTGACCGCGATGGCCGCAGCGCTCTGGACCTTGACGTCCGCCGCCGAGGCGCAAGACAAAATCCGCATCGGCTACGCGATTTCCAAGACCGGCCCCTATGCCGGCGGCGCGAGCATCACCACGCTGCCCAACTACGAATTGTGGGTGAAGGACGTGAACGCGGCCGGCGGCATCAAGCTTGGCGACAAGCGACTGCCCGTCGAGGTCGTCGAATACGACGATCGCTCGAGCTCGGAGGAAGCGGTGAAGGCGATCGAGCGCCTCGCCAATCAGGACAAGGTCGACTTCATTCTGCCGCCCTGGGGAACGGGCCTCAATCTCGCGGTCGGCCCGACCCTGAACAGGCTCGGTTACCCTCACCTCGCCGTCACCTCGGTCACCGACAAGGCGCCGGAGCTCGCCAAGCGCTGGTCGAACGCGACCTTCTGGCTCGGCACGTCCGCGCAGATCTCGGAGGCGCTTGCCGAATTGCTGGGCAAGCTGAAGAGTGAAGGCAAGATCGGCGGGAATGTCGCGATGGTCAGCGTCGCTGATCAGTTCGGCATCGAGCTTGCCGCCGCCGGCCGGGAGGCCTTCAAGAAGCACGGCTTCACGCTCGCTTACGACAAGACCTATCCGCTGGGGTCGCAAGATCTCCAGCCACTGCTCAATGACGCGATCGCGGCCAAGCCCGATGCGTTCATCGCCTTCAGCTATCCTCCCGATACCATCGCGCTGACCGAGCAGGCGCAACTGCTGAAGTTCAACCCAAAGATCTTCTATGTTGGCGTCGGCACCGCCTTTCCGCTTTACAAGGGCAAGTTTGCCGCCAACAGCGACGGCGTGATGGGGATCGGCGGCTGGAACGCGGACTCGCCACAACTGAAGGACTATCTCGCGCGCCACAAGACGGCCACTGGAAAGGAGCCGGATCGCTGGGCCAGCCCGATTACCTATGCAAGCCTCCAAGTGCTCCAGCAGGCGATCGAAAAGCTCGGCAAGGTGGATCGGGCCGCGGTCGCGGCGGAAATCCGCTCCGGCACGTTCGACACCATCATCGGTAAGGTCAAGCTGAAGGATGGACTGCTTCAGGAAGTCTGGAGCGTCGGTCAGTGGCAGAACGGCGAATTCTACGGGCTTGCACCAACCTCGCTGCCGGGCGCGCGCGCACCCGTGGTGCCGAAGCCGCAGTGGCAGTGACGCCAACCCGGCAGGCAGGTCTCGCCGTGAGACCCGCCCGCCGGAGCGCCAACAGGACACCACTTCATGCTGCTGTTCGATATCGTCCTGCCCGGCCTTGTGCTTGGGGGCATGTATGCCCTCATCGCACTGGGCCTGACGCTGCAATACGGTGTGGCGCGCGTCATGAATCTCTCCTATGGCGAGTCGCTCATCGCGGCCGCGTTCGGTGCGCTGTCTCTCTACACCGGTCTCGGATTGAGCCCGCTGGCGGCGCTGCTGCTCGCCGTGCCCTGCGCGATGGCGTTGAACTGGCTGCTCTACCGCTTCCTGCTCGAAAAGCTGATGCGACGCGGCAAGGACAGAGGCGCGCAGGAGGTCGATAGCATCCTTGTGACGTTCGGCGTGCTGTTCGCCATCCAGGGCATCATGCTCGTCGCATTCGGCGGCCAGTATTACAGCTACAGCTATCTCTCCATTCCGGTCGTCGTGCTCGGCACGACGCTTGCCGTCAACAGGCTCGTCGCGCTGCTGTTTGCCGCCGTGATTGGCATCGCCGTCTATCTGGCGCTGACGCGCACACGCGTCGGCACCGCCGTACGCGCCATCGCAGTCGACGGCAACGCAGCGCGGCTGGTCGGCATCGACGTGCCGGCGCTGTCGGGCCTTGCCTTTGCCTTCGGTGGCGGCCTGGTGGCGGTCGGCGGCGTGCTGGTCAGCATGTTCCTCACCTTCAATGCCTCGATGGGCGTGGTCTTCACCATGAAGGCGCTCGTCGTCGTAATCATGGGTGGCGTCGGCAACGTGATGGGCGCGCTCGTGGCTGGGCTGATGCTCGGCGTCGTCGAAACCGCAGTCGCACGTCTGCTCGACCCCGGCCTGACGCTTGCCGCCACCTATGCGCTGTTTCTCGCGGTTCTGCTCATCCGACCGACCGGCCTGTTCGGAAGGGCCACCTCGTGATCGCAAGCCCCACCAAAACGCTGGCATGGTGCGCAGGCATCGCTCTCGCCACGGCCATCGTCGTCTACCCGCTCTACGCCAACGGCTACTATCTCGCGCTCGGCATCAGCATCCTCTATTTCACGATCCTTGCGACCGCCTGGGCGATGTTCTCAGGCCCGACCAGATACATCTCGCTTGCGACCGTCGCTTTCTTCGGCATCGGCGCCTACACCGCGGCGGTGCTGGGCGAGACCTGGCCCTGGCCGGCCGTGTTGCTGGCGGCGGCAGCGCTCGGCGCGCTCGTTGCCGCCATCACCGGTCTCTCCACGCTGCGATTGTCCGGCATCTACTTCGTGATCTTTTCCTTCGGACTCGCGGAGCTCATCCGGCAGCTCGTGATCTGGTACGAAGTCAACGTACATAGATCGGTCGGCCGCTACCTCTTCAGCGCCGTGACCCAGGACGTTCTCTACTGGCAGCTTCTCGGCCTCGCCGCCATCGTCTTCCTGACCGGTTTTTTTCTCGGCCGCTCCCGCTACGGCCTTGCGCTGCGCGCGATCGGTGCCGACGAAACCGCCGCCAGTCATTCCGGGATCGACGCCACCCGCATCAAGCTCGCGGTGTTTATGCTGAGCGCCGTCTTCATGTCGGTAACCGGCGCAGTGATGGCGCCGCGCTGGACCTATATCGATCCGTCGATCGCCTTCAATCCGATGATCTCGTTCCAGGTCGTCATCATGGCGCTCTTGGGCGGCGCCGGCTCGCTATTTGGCCCAGTGCTTGGTGTCATTCCCCTCGTCCTTCTGTTCGAAGTCCTCACGGCGACGCTGCCGAACCACTTCAGCATCGTGCTCGGCGCGATCTTCGTGATCATCGTCCTGCTGCTGCCGAAGGGTGTGATCGGGCTGATCGAGCCGCGGCGGCGAAATGAACTGGCGGACAGTGCCATACCTGCGGGAGGCAGCGAGCAAAGCGGACCGCTGCTTCTGGTCGACGGCGTCGGCAAGTCGTTCGGCGGCCTGCGCGCGGTCGATCGGGTCAGCTTCGAGGTCGCACGCGGACAGATCATCGGGATCATCGGTCCCAACGGCTCGGGCAAGACGACTCTCCTGAACATGCTCTCCGGCGCGCTGGTGCCGTCGTCGGGCGCGATCCGGTTCAACGGCGCTGATATCGGCGGGCTTCGACCGCACCGGATCGCCCGGCTCGGGCTTGCCCGCACCTTCCAGCTCGTGCGCGTGATGTCGGACCTGACCGTCGCAGAGAACGTTGCCGCCGCAGCCTATTTCAGCGGAGGATCGGCAGCACCGAACCGCGGCGGGGAAACCAGCGGCGAGCTGCTCGATCTCGTCGGCCTCGGCACCATGCTTGATACCCCCGCCGGCGAGCTGACCTATATCGACCAGAAGCGCCTGGAGCTTGCGCGCGCGCTCGCGCTTGCGCCGCAACTTGTGCTGCTCGACGAATGGCTCGCCGGCCTCAATCCGAGCGAGCTCGAGACCGGGATCGCCTTGATCGCCAGGCTGCGCGACCGCGGCATGACCATCATCATGGTCGAGCATGTCATGGATGCGATCCGCGCGCTGTGCGGGCATTGCATCGTGATGAATGCGGGCAGCGTGATCGCGCACGGTGTCCCTGACACGGTCTTGTCCGACCCGACGGTCGTGGCCGCCTATCTGGGAGACGCTGATGCTTGAAGTCGCCGCGCTCTCCCACTTCTACGGCAAGCATCAGGCACTCGCCGACGTGACGCTCGATATTGCCCGCGGTGAGATCGTCGCGATCCTTGGCGCAAACGGCGCGGGCAAGTCGACGCTCCTCAAGAGCATCGCCGGCCTCATCGATCCCGCTCCCGGCGCAAGCATACGCTTCGACGGCGCGGACCTCATCGCGCTTCCGGTCCATCTGATCGTCGAACGCGGGATCGCGCTCGTGCCGGAAGGGCGCGGCGTGTTCGGCGACCTGACGGTTGCAGAGAACCTCCAGCTCGGCGCCTACCCCGCCCGCGCCCGCGCCGGAGAAGCGGAAAGGCTCGCGAAGATCCTGGCACTGTTTCCCCGCCTGACCGAGCGGATGGCGCAGACGGTACGGACCATGAGCGGCGGCGAGCAGCAGATGGTCGCGATCGGGCGCGCCCTGATGTCCAATCCACTTCTCCTGCTGCTCGACGAGCCATCGCTCGGCCTCTCGCCCTTGCTCAGCCGCGAGGTGTTTCGCGCGCTGGCGCAGATCCGCGACAGCGGCGTCAGCGTGCTGCTCGTGGAGCAGAACGCGCGCGCCAGTCTCGACATCGCCGACCGCGTCTATCTGATCGAACAGGGCCGCAACGCAGGCTCCGGAGTGGCCGGCGAGATGAAGAACAACCCCGACGTCCAGCGTGCCTATCTCGGCAAGGGGCGCGCACCTGCAACTGCCTAATCCCCCAGCAACCCATGGAGAGCCCCATGAACGCAATCGACCTTCTCATCGGCGGCAAAGATCAGTCGGCCAGCGACCAGCGGACATTCCAACGTCTCAATCCGATCAGCGGCGAGATCGCAACCATCGTGGCGGCGGCCTCGGTCGACGATGCGATGCGCGCCGCCGATGCGGCTGCAGCCGCGTTCCCCGCGTGGTCGCAGCTCGGGCCCTCCGAACGCCGCAAGCGCCTTAGCGCCGCGGCCGACATCCTCGCGCGACGTGCCCCCGAGTTCACCGCGCTGATGGTCGCCGAGACCGGCGCCACCGCAGGCTGGGCCGGCTTCAACGTGCATCTGGCGGAGGGCATGCTGCGCGAAGCCGCCGCGATGACGACGCAGATCTCCGGCGAGATCATCCCGACAGACAAGCCCGACAATCTGGCGATGGCCCATCGGCAACCGGTCGGCGTCGTGCTCGGGATCGCACCGTGGAACGCACCCGTGATTCTCGGCGTCCGCTCGGTTGCCATGCCGCTCGCCTGCGGCAACTCCGTGGTGATGAAGGCCTCGGAAATGAGCCCCGGCGTGCACCGGCTGATCGGAAGCTGTCTGGCCGAGGCGGGCCTCGGCGATGGCGTCGTCAACGTGGTGACCAATGCGCCGGAGGACGCGCAGGCCGTGGTCGAAGCCCTGATTGCGCACCCGGCGGTGCGGCGCGTGAACTTCACCGGTTCGACCCGGGTCGGCCGTCTGATCGCGCTCGCCTGCGCCAAGCATCTGAAGCGCGTGCTGCTCGAGCTCGGCGGCAAGGCCCCGCTCGTCATCCTCGACGATGCCGACCTTGATGCGGCGGTAAACGCAGCTGCGTTCGGGGCATTCATGAACCAGGGCCAGATCTGCATGTCGACCGAACGCATCGTCGTCGACGACAAGGTGGCCGACGCCTTCGTCGCCAAATTTGCAGCGAAGGCGAAGGGCCTGCCCTACGGCGATCCGCGCAAGGGCAATGTCGTTCTGGGCTCACTGGTGAGCCAAGCCGCCTGCGACCGCGTCGGCGGCCTGATCGACGATGCCCTCGCCAAGGGCGCTGCGATCGCGGCGGGCGGCCGCGGCAACGGCGCCATCATGCCCGCGACGATCGTGGATCACGTCACGCCGGCGATGCGCATCTATGGCGAGGAAAGCTTCGGCCCCGTCGTCACGGTCGTCCGGGTCAGCGGCATCGACGAGGCCGTGCGCATCGCCAACGACACGGAGTATGGGTTGTCCTCCGCGGTATTCGGCCGCGACATCGCACGCGCGCTCGACGTTGCCAAGCGCATCGAGGCCGGCATCTGCCACGTCAATGCACCGACCGTGCACGACGAGCCGCAGATGCCGTTCGGCGGCACCAAGGCCTCGGGCTATGGCCGTTTCGGCGGCAAGGCCGCGATCGACGAGTTCACGGAGTTGCGCTGGATCACGGTGCAGACCGGGCCGCGGCATTATCCGTTCTGAGATCGGCCGAGCCGGCGCGCCAAACGCCAATGGCGCGCCGCAAGCTACTCGTCCCTGAGCGCGGCGAGCACCTGTTCGCCGAGCTCGGTCAGGCGGTAGGTCACCAGCGGACGGCTCGACGGCGGCTTGCGCGCGAGTTCGACGACGTAGCCGCGCACCATCAACGCTTCGAAGCTTCCATAATAGCCATGCATGCTGATCTCGCTCTGCCGCTGCGCCCTGAACTCGCGTAGCGCGCGGATCTCGTTGCCCGACAACAGCGACCTGCGGACGCGCTGTACCAGCCTCGCCTTCTGCTGGAGCCAAGTCTCATCGGGCAACACGCGCGACGGCTCGACCATCTCGTCGCAGGGCTCAGTCTCCGGGACCGCTTCCGCTGGCTCCATTGCCCCTGTGCCGACCGATTGCTTGACGAGATCGAGCGCCGCGATCGGCCACCGGCGGCTCCTATCCACCATGACCGGCGGCGGCACGACATTGTCGCGCACCAGTTGTTCGAAACGGCCGGCGGTGACGCCGACATAGGCAGCCGCGCGGCGCCGATCGATCAAACCATGCGGCTCCGCCGCCTCCAGCGCGCACGCGCTCTTCCCGTCCACCGCCCAGTCCCCCTCTTCGCCCGCCCCTGGCGGCCGCGGCGGAAACTAGGCCTAAGGGCTGCTCTCGAAAAGAAGAGAATTTCGTACGCCTTGCTGCCGAATCGGCAACGGCTATAGTCGAGCGATGCGATTTCATGCCCCCGCCCTCTATTACTTTCACGCCGTGCGCCGGACCGGCTCGATCCGGGCTGCCGCGCGGACCCTCAACGTCGCCTCGTCGGCGGTCAGCCGACAGGTCCTCAAGCTTGAAGAGGAGATCGGCGCGCCCCTGTTCGAGCGGACGGCGCGCGGCCTGACGCTGACCACGGTCGGCGAGATGCTGGCGCGGCACGTCATGACCGTGCTCCAGGACCACGACCGCTTCCGCTCCGACGTCCAATCGCTGTCCGGCACCTGGCGTGGCTCGGTGAGCATCGCCTGCATCGAGTCGCTCGCGGAATCGCTTCTGCCCGACCTGATCGCCTCGCATCGCAGCCGCGCCCGCCGCGTTACCTTCACCACGCAGGTGATGGGATCAGCCGACGTGCTGGACGCACTGAGCCGCGGCGAAGCCGACATCGGCATCGCCATGGCGCTGCGTCATCCCCAGGATCTGCGCCAGGTCGCGCTGAAGCGCTTCCGGCTAGGGGCGATCGTCGCGGCTGATCATCCACTGGCGCGGCGCCGGACCGTGACGTTGGCGCAATGCCTCGCCTTTCCGATCATCCACGCGCTTCCGGAGCTGTCGATCTATCACCTGTTGCAACCGCTCATCGCGCAGCTTGCCGAGACGCCCGAGCCCGCCGTGCAGGCCAATTCGATCGACCTGATGCGCGAATTGGCGGCACGCGGCGTCGGCGTTGCGATCCAGACCCAGATCGGCGTCGGTCGCCTCGCGAAGAGCGGACAGCTCAAATTCCTGCCGCTGGACAACGCCGGCAGTCCGGTGTGGTCCGACCTCGGCGTCTATGTCCGCGCCGAACGGGTGCTGCCCGCCTATACGGAGTCGCTTCTCCAGGAACTGGTGCGCGAACTCGGCGATCGCGAACGGCAGGAGAATGCCGATCACGGCAAGGTCGGCGCGTAACCGCACACGGCCCATTTGCGCCGAAAGACCCTCTGGATGAGGAGAGGATAAAGAGTCCGCTGCCCTCGAATTACTCTGCCGCTTGCCGCACGTGGCGCGCGGTTGGCGTGCGCATGGTGACGAGCTCTTCGGCCGCTGTCGGGTGCAGCGCGATGGTCGCGTCGAAATCGGCCTTGGTCGCCTTCATCTTCACGGCGATCGCGACCGCCTGGATGATCTCAGCCGCGGCATCGCCGACGATGTGGCAGCCGAGCACGCGGTCGGAGCTGCCGTCGACGATGAGCTTCATCAGCACGCGGGTGTCGCGGCCGGACATCGTAGCCTTGATCGGGCGGAATGTCGCCTTGTAGATGTCGACGTGGCTGAATTGCGCGCGCGCTTCGGTCTCGGTGAGGCCGACAGTGCCGACCTCCGGCTGCGAGAACACGGCGGTCGGGATGTTGGCGTGGTCGACCCGCACCTCGCGCTTGCCGAACACGGTGTCGGCAAAGGCGTGGCCCTCGCGGATCGCGACCGGCGTCAAATTGTGGCGATGGGTGACGTCTCCGATGGCGTAGATGCTGTCGACCGAGCTCTTCGAGAAACCGTCGACCGCGATACCGCCGTTCTTCGGATTGATGGCAACGCCAGCCTTCTCGAGGCCCAGATTGGCGACGGCGGGATGGCGGCCGATCGCAAACATCACCTGGTCGGAGGCAACGCTCGAGCCGTTCGACAGATGGGTGGTGAACTCGTCACCGTGACGATCGACCTTGCTCACCGTGCAGCCGGTGAGGATGGTGATGCCCTGCTTCTCCATCTCGCTGCGGACATGGGCGCGGACGTCGTCGTCGAAACCGCGCAAGATGTTGTCGCCGCGATAGATCACGGTGACGTCTGAGCCGTAGCCGGCGAAAATGCCGGCGAATTCCAGCGCGATATAGCCGCCGCCCTGGATCACGATCCGCTTCGGCAGCTTCTTGAGATGAAACGCCTCGTTGGAGGAGATGACATGCTCGATGCCGGGGATCGCCGCGCCATGGTTGGGCGCGCCGCCGGTGGCAATCAGGATGTATCTTGCCGTGATCGTCTTGTCGTTCTCGAGCAGGCGGATGGTGTGGGCATCCTCGATCACCGCGCGGCTCTTGACGATGCGCGCGCCCGACTTCTCGACATTCGTGGTGTAGGCCGCCTCGAGCCGCGCGATCTCCTTGTCCTTGTTGGCAATCAGCGTCGGCCAGTCGAAGCTTGCGGACGGGATCGTCCAGCCAAAGCCCGCGGCATCCTCGATCTCGTGGCGGACATGCGATCCGATCACGAACAGCTTTTTCGGCACACAGCCGCGGATCACGCAGGTACCGCCCATGCGGTACTCTTCCGCGATCATCACGCGTGCCCCGTGACCGGCCGCGATGCGAGCGGCGCGCACGCCGCCCGAACCACCACCGATGACAAAGAGGTCGACGTCGAATTCAGCCATTGTCCACTCCGACCTCCTTGCCTCTCGTCCTCGTCAGATGTCCTTGCCGCGCTTCTTCATCTCGGCGCGGAACGCGCCCGCGACGACCTCGGAGAAATTCTGCGCCCACGAATTCGTGAAGGCCATGCCCTGTTCGATCGCGCGCGGCTCGGCAGTAATCAGCTTCTGCCCCAGCGGAGACTTGTAGAACGTCACGAGATCCTTGAGCTCCTGCTCGGTGAACTGAGCAGCATAGGCCTGCGCCATGCCTTCGCCGATCTCCTTCTCGCGGCCCGTGAGCTGCTGCACCACGATCGGCGCCAGCTCGTTGAGGTCCTTCTGGTAGTTGAGGTTCTGCCCGATCAGCGCGCCCTTGACCTTCTCCACCATGCCGGGAACGGCGTTGGCATACAGCGCGTTCGCGTTCTTCATGGTCAGGATTTCCTTGGCGGCCGCGATCGCCGCGGGCGAGGCCTTGGGCGCTGCCGCCTGCTGTGCCGCCGCCGGGACGACGCCAAAAGCGAGTCCCAAGCCCGCCAGTCCCAAGCCTGCCAGTCCCAAGGCGAGTCCGGCCACGGGCAGCATCTTCAAAACGCTCTTCATTCCTAGTCTCCTTTCGGCTTTCGCCGTTCAATCACGCGGATTCCCTCGCCGCCCGCCAGAACGGCAGAGCCGGCCAAGCCGATGAACAGTCCATGCTCCACCACGCCGGGGATCGCGCTCAGCGCGACCGCGAGCCGTGCCGGATCCTCGATCCGTCCAAGATGGGCATCGAGGATCCAGTGGCCACCATCGGTGACGAAAACGTGGCCGTCCTTGGCCTTGCGGAGCGCCATTTGCCCGGAAACGCCGGATTGCGCAAACGCCTTCTCGATCGCCCGCCGTGTCGCGCCGAGCCCGAACGGAATGACCTCCACCGGTAGTGGGAAACGGCCGAGCGTCGGGACCCATTTGCTGTCGTCGGCGATCACGATCATGCGGTCTGAGGCGGCGGCGACGATCTTTTCGCGGAGCAGCGCGCCACCGCCGCCCTTGATCAGGTTGAGCTCGGGATCCACTTCGTCAGCACCGTCGACGGTGATGTCGAGATGGTCGATCTCGTCCAGCGTGGTCAGCGGCACGCCGCAACGGACCGCGTCGGCGCGCGTGGCTTCCGAAGTCGGCACGCCAATCACCTTGAGGCCGGCGCGCACGCGCTCGCCGAGCAGCTCGACGAAATGCTTGGCCGTCGATCCGGTGCCGAGACCGAGCTGCATGCCGTCGCGCACCTCCTCGAGGGCGCGTGCAGCCGCCTGTCGCTTCAACTGGTCCATGTCCACGTTCGGGCCTGCCCTTTGTGTGTGTCTTGAATGCCTCACTTGAGATCTCATTTGGGAGACCGCCGAAATAAGTCGCATTCGGCGGCCTATCTAGCCCCGTTTTGGCCCGGAGAACAGGCCTGCGGAAGGAAGTTATAAGCTGATCTTATGGCGGCTCCGCTTGCAGAAGCTTCACCTTGCCGGTAGCGCATGATCATGACCGCTCACACCATCGTCTTCGATCTCGACGGCACGCTAGTGGACACGGCGCCCGACCTGATCAGCGCGCTGAACCACGTGCTCGAGCGCGAGGGCCTGCCGCCGGTGCCGATGCAATCGGCCCGCAACATGATCGGCGCCGGCGCGCGCAAGCTGATCGAGCGGGGCCTGGAGGCCGAAGGCCGGATCGTCGGCGTCGCGGACATCAACCGATTGACGGCGGATTTCATCGCCTATTACGCCGACCATATCGCCGATGAATCGCGCCCGTTCGAGGGGCTGGAGGCCGCCCTCGATCACCTCGCGGAGCGTGGCCACAGGCTCGCGGTCTGCACCAACAAGCTTGAATGGCTCTCCAGGCGGCTGCTCGACGCGCTGGGCCTGAGCCAGCGCTTTGCCGCCATCTGCGGCGCCGACACCTTTGGGGTACAGAAGCCCGACCCGACCATCCTGCGCGAGACCGTTGCCCGCTCCGGCGGACAGCTCGCCGCCAGCATCATGGTCGGGGATGCCGGAACCGACGTGGGGGTCGCGCGGCGCGCCGGGGTTCCCGTCATCGGCGTAAGCTTCGGCTATACCGACGTGCCGATCGAGGAACTCAAGCCAGACCGCCTGATCCACCATATGCGCGACCTGCCGGCAGCGGCGACGAGTCTGATGGGGTGCCTGAAAATCGAGGCAAGCGCCTGATATCGCTACGAAACCCGCCGCATTAACCATCTACTAACTACGCGCCCTCGGCGCGTTGCGTGGGTAAACCGACGCACCTAAGGTCCGCCTGGGATTGTGGCGGTTCGTCGCAGTGAGATGTGATGGTCATGCGTCGTGTGATCGCGATTGCGTTTGCGGGGGCGAGCTTGGCGGGCTGCTCCTCGGCCTCGTGGGACATGTTCAAGTCGACGCCCCCGGCCGTCCAGGTCCGGCTGGAATCAAGTCCACCGGGCGCCGAGGCCGTCACCTCGCTCGGCCCGGGCTGCAAGACCCCTTGCGCGGTCTCGGTTCCAGCGCCGGATGCTCCCTTCACCGTCAGCTACACGCTAATCAACTACCTCCCGGCCTCGGTGCCGGTGAACGTCACCAAGACGCCCGGCGATTTCTCCACACCCGCATCGGTGACGACCGATCCCAACCCGGTATTCGTCGAGTTGCAACCGGCCGTGCCGCCAAAACCGGTGAAGAAGCCGCATCGGCCAAAGAAGCCGAAGGCGCCGAAGGCAGCAACGCCGGCCGCGGCAGACTCTCCGTTCCCCGATCCGAACTCGGCGCCGCCTCCCGCCGCGCCGCCGCCCACGGCCCCCGCACCAACGCGCTAATACGGTGCAGCGCACGATTGTCGGCAATGG
Source organism: Bradyrhizobium sp. UFLA05-108 (assembly GCF_059803455.1). Classification (NCBI taxonomy): domain Bacteria; kingdom Pseudomonadati; phylum Pseudomonadota; class Alphaproteobacteria; order Hyphomicrobiales; family Nitrobacteraceae; genus Bradyrhizobium; species Bradyrhizobium sp. UFLA05-108. The sequence continues at coordinate 160,003 of NZ_JBANAZ010000005.1, forward strand.
CGGGGATGCTTAGATTGCCTCCAGTATGATTGTCACTGCGCAAGGCGCGGTGATCGCGATCGTGACAAGGCTTGTTGAATGAACGGACCCGCTGTGAGTCGCCTGTCCCCGCTGTCGAGCCCGATGACCGACCCGTTCGGCCGGACCATCACCTATTTGCGGGTCTCCGTCACCGATCGCTGCGACCTGCGCTGCTTCTACTGCATGTCGGAAGACATGACGTTCCTGCCCAAGGCAGACCTCTTGACACTGGAGGAACTCGACCGGCTCTGCTCGGCCTTCATCGCCAAGGGCGTGAAAAAGCTGCGGCTGACCGGCGGAGAGCCCCTGGTCCGCCGCAACGTGATGTCGCTGGTGCGCTCGCTGTCACGCCATTTGCAAAGCGGCGCGCTCGGCGAGTTGACGCTGACCACCAACGGAACGCAGCTGGCCAAGCATGCGCGGGAACTCGCCGATTGCGGTGTCCGCCGCATCAACGTCTCACTCGACACGCTCGATCCGCAGAAGTTTCGCGAGATCACCCGCTGGGGCGAGATCGACAAGGTCCTGGAGGGCATCGAGGCGGCACGCGCGGCCGGGCTCGCGGTCAAGATCAACGCGGTGGCGCTGAAGAATCTCAACGAGGACGAGCTCCCCTCGCTGATGCAGTGGGCGCACGGCAAGGGCATGGGCCTCACGCTGATCGAGGTGATGCCGATGGGAGAGATCGGCTCGGGCCGCATCGACCAGTATCTGCCGCTGTCGCTGGTGCGCGCGCGGCTCGCCCAGCAATTCACGCTGACGGACTTGAGTGAGACGACGGGCGGTCCGGCGCGCTATGTCAGCGTCGCGGAGACCGGCGGCAAGCTCGGCTTCATCACGCCGATGACCCACAACTTCTGCGAATCCTGCAACCGGGTGCGCATCACCTGCACTGGTACCCTGCACACCTGCCTCGGTCACGAGGATGCCTCCGACTTGCGCAAGCCTCTGCGAGAGTCCACTGAGGATGCGCTGCTTGCGGCCGCGATCGACCGTGCGATTGGCCTCAAACCCAAAGGGCACGATTTCATCATCGACCGCCGGCACAACCGCCCGAGCGTCAGCCGGCACATGAGCGTTACTGGCGGCTAGGAGAATTACGGGGGCCGCCGATAACCTAACCCCCTGAGCAAGCGTCAATTTGCCCATTTTCCGATTGACGGCGCGCGAGCCCGCTGAAATGGTGCCTGCGCCTTGGCTGTCCGGCAGCATAAGCCGGCGCGCTGCCTAGAAGGCGAGCGCGATCAAGATGGCGAGGCACGAGGGAGGACTGTCGCTGCAATCGCTCCGGATGACGAGCCGTCAAGGTCGCGTGTATTTCGCGCGCCGGCCGAGCAATGCATGCACATGCACCCCCCAATGAATAATAAAGGCCGCGGCGGAGAAAAGTAAGATGCGTCCATTGTTGGCGGTGAGCAACGCCATCGACCTCCTCAATGAAAAGATCGGCAACATCTGTAACCTGCTGGTGCTGCTGGCGTGCCTCGTCAGCGCTGCCAATGCCATGATCCGCTACGCCTTCAGCTACTCGTCGAACGGCTGGCTGGAATTGCAATGGTACATGTTCGCCGTGCTCGTGATGTTCGGCGCGTCCTATACCTTCAAGCGCAACGAGCACGTCCGCGTCGAGATCTTCTATCTGATGCTGTCCGAGCGCGGCCAGCTCTGGCTCGATCTGATCGGCACGCTCTTCTTCCTGATCCCCTCCTGCCTCCTGCTCGCAAAACTCTCCTGGCCGTTCTTCATGCAGGCCTATGACGTCGGCGAGATGTCCGGCAATGCCGGCGGCCTGATCCGCTGGCCGATCAAGTTCGTGATCCCCGCAGGTTTCGTGATGCTGGCGCTGCAGGGTGTATCCGAAGTCATCAAGCGTATCGCGGCTCTCCAGGGCTATGTGACGATCGACGCCAAGTACGAGAGACCGACCCAATGACCATTACGCTGGAGATGATGCCGCCGATGATGTTCGGCGGCCTGGTGGTGGCGATGCTGATCGGCTACCCCGTCGCGTTCACGCTGGCGGCGCTCGGCCTCTCCTTCGGCTTCCTCGCGATCCATCTCGGCTTCTTCGACCTGAACTTCCTTCAGGCGATTCCGGGCCGCGTGTTCGGCAGCGTGCTCGCCAACGAGCTGTTGCTCGCGATCCCGTTCTTCACCTTCATGGGCGCGGTGCTGGAGCGGTGCGGGCTAGCCGAGGACATGCTGGATTCCATGGGCCAGCTCTTCGGCCCGATCCGCGGCGGCCTCGGCTACTCCGTGATCATCGTCGGCTTCATCCTGGGCGCCATCACCGGCACGGTGGCGGCGCAGGTCATCGCCATGGCGCTGATCTCGATGCCGGTGATGATTCGCTACGGCTACAACATCCGCTACATCACGGGCGTGCTGGCGGCCTCCGGCACCATCACGCAGCTCGTGCCGCCCTCCCTGGTGCTGATCGTGCTCGCCGACCAGCTCGGCAAGTCCGTCGGCGACATGTATCTCGGCGCCTGGGGTCCTTCGATCTTCCAGATCGTGCTGTTTGCCGGCTACACTTTCGTGCTCGGCATCATCAAGCCCCACCACGTGCCTGCAGTGCCGAAAGAGGCGCGCACGCTGGCCGGTTGGGCGCTGTGGAAGAAGTGCCTGCTCGGCATCATTCCGTCCGCGGTCCTGATCTTCGTCGTGCTCGGCACCATGATGCTGGGACTTGCGACCCCGACCGAAGCCGGCGCGATGGGCGCGGTCGGCGCCATCGTCCTCGCCGCCATCCACCACAAGGACTTTTCCTCCACGGGACGCAAGATCCTGATCATCGGCGTCATCACCGCCGGCATCGGCACGATCGTCGCGATGCTGTTCAGCGAGAACATCGTCTTCAAGATCGCCTATGCGATCACCTACCTCGCGGTTGCCTGGATCTGCATCGAGGCGGCCCGCATTCCGGACCTGCGCGATCTGATCAAGCAGGGCTACGAGACGACCATGCGCATCACCTGCATGGTCACCTTCATCCTGATCGGCTCGACGTGCTTCTCGATCGTGTTCCTGGGCTGCAACGGCGGCGTCTGGCTCGAGCACCTGCTCACGTCCCTGCCCGGCGGCGTCTGGGGCTTCCTGATCTTCATCAACCTCTTCATCTTCTTCGTCGCGTTCTTCCTCGACTTCTTCGAGATCGCATTCATCATCCTGCCGATGATCGCGCCGATCGCGCAGAAGATGCTGGCGCCGGTGGTCGGCCCCGACGCCGCGCTGATCTGGTTCGGCGTCATGCTCTGCGTGAACATGCAGACCTCGTTCCTGCATCCGCCGTTCGGCTTCGCGCTGTTCTACCTGCGTGGCGTCGCGCCGCGCTCGGTGAAGAGCTCGGACATCTATTGGGGCGCGGTGCCCTGGATCGGATTGCAGATGATCATGGTGCTGCTCGTGATCGTCTTCCCGTCCGTGGTGACGGGCCTGCTCGACAAGCCGGTCACTGTCGATCTCGACAAGGTGAAGATCGAGGTGCCACAGATCGACTTGCCCCCGCTCGACCTCGGCCCGCCGCAGAAGTAGGCCGCGCGCGCTTTTTCCTTCTTCCCTTGCGGAAGAAGGTGGCGCGCGAAAGCGCCGGATGACGGGTTCTCTCCGCGCTCCATACAGGAGTTGATCTCGCGGAGAGAACCCCTCATCCGGCTCGCATCTGACGATGCGATCCACCCGCTCCCGCAAGGGGAGAGGCTGCAGCAGACATCTTTTCCGCCAGCTTGAAGCACAGCGTGAACTGCGCGCCGCCGCCGGGGAGATTTTCGACGGCGATGCTGGCCGCGTGATCCTCCGCGACGCCGCGCACGATCGACAGCCCGAGGCCCGCACCGTCGCTGCGCTGGCGGTCGGCGCGCCAGAAGCGCTGAAAGATCAGCTCGCGCTCGGCTTCCGCGATGCCCGGACCGCAGTCGCGCACCCGCACCACGCCATCGCCGCTGACCTCGACGTCAACGGCGGTCTCCTTCGCGGTGAACTTGATGGCGTTTTCCGCGAGATTGAAGATCGCCCGCTGCAGCATCTCGGAATTGCCGTGGATCAGGACCGGCGCATCGGTGCCCCTTAGCGCGATATCCTTGTGCTGGGCGAGCGCGAGCGGCGCGATCGAGCCGATCACCTCGGCGCAGACGGCACGCAGGTCTGCGGTCTCGCCGGGATCGAGCACCAGCGTATCGAGCTCGGCGATCTCCAGCAGCTGCGCAACGATCCGGCTCATGCCCTCGATGTCGGCGTGCAGCGACTCCTTGGCCGCGCCATCGCCCAATGTCTCGATCCGCGTGCGCAGGATCGCGAGCGGGGTGCGCAGCTGATGCGCGGCGTCCGCGGTGAACTGCCGCTGCACGCGAAAGCCATCCTCGAGCCGGTCGAGCGCCTGGTTGACGGCGGTAACCAGCGGCATGATCTCGCGTGGGATCTGCTCCGTCGGCAGACGGATATCGGTGCGCGCCGGACTGATATTGGTCGCCTCCTCCGAGGCCTTCAGCAGCGGCGAGATGGCGCGGCGGAAGATGATGATGTCGGTGGCAAGCAGAACCAGGAGGATCGGAATCGTGATCCAGCCGACGCGCCGGAAGAAGTTGGCGACGATGTCGTCGATGATGACGTCGCGATGGGCGAGATCCTCGGCGACCTGGATGCGCACGGTCTTGTCGTCGACGGTGCGCGTGACGCCCGCGCCGGAAATGGTCTCCGAGGCTGCCGCTCCGGTCTTCTTGTGCGAGGAGAACAGCACCCTGCCGTCGGCATCGCTGATGTCGTATTGATAGCGGCCATAGGCCTCCGAATAGAGGCCGCGGAGGCTGTCAGGCAGGTTGAACGTGATCCTGCCGTCCGGCTGCACGGCAATACGTTCGGCCAGCACCTCGGCCTGCGCGCGCATGGCCGCGCGATGCAGCTCGCCGATCTCCGAGTTCAACAGCCAGAACAAGACCAGCGGCAGGAAGATCGCCACCACGGCGACCGCGACGATGTGCAGGAAGACGACGCGCCAGATCAGCGATTTGAATGTCGGCGACCTCAGGCGCAGCACGCTACTTCTCCTCGGCCATCAGGTAGCCGACACCCCGGATGGTATGGATCACGACCTTGGCGCCGTGCTCGGCGAGCTGCTTGCGCAGCCGCGAGACGTAGACTTCCACGGCGTTGGAGGCGACCTCGCCCTCGAGCCCGAAAATGTGGTCCTCGACGTTCTTCTTCGGCACCACCCGCCCCTGCCGCCGCAGCAGGATCTCCAGCACCGATGTCTCGCGCGAGGAGATGATCCGCGGCTGGTCGTCGACGAATATCTGCCGGCTCTCGGTGTCGTAGACGAGATTGGCTAGCCGCAGCGAACGGCCGAGCAACTGGCCGGGGCGGCGCAGGATCGCCTCCAGCCGCGCCACCAGCTCCTCCAGCGCGAACGGCTTTGCGAGATAATCGTCGGCGCCGCTGCGCAGGCCGCTGACACGATCCTGCAAGCCGCCGCGCGCGGTCAGCACCAGCACCGGCAGCGGGTCCATGTGGCGGCGCAGCTCTCGCAGCACCGCAAGACCATCGCCATCGGGCAGACCGAGATCGAGGATCATCGCGGCATAGCTGACATTGCGTACCGCCTCGCGCGCCTCGGCCGCGCTGCTGACGATGTCGCTCTGATAGCCCGCCGCGATCAGGCCGTTCGCGACCAGTCGCGACAGCTCGACATTGTCCTCGACGATCAGAAGACGCATTCGTCCAATCCGCAATTGCAACAGGCCCGAATAGCCTGCGCTCCATGACCGATGTCTCCCATCATTCGTTGGCTTCGGCCAGCAAAAAAGCTGGCGCTTCCGGCATGCTGCGGCGCGTAAGGTGGGCGTCAGGCAAGCCTGATACCAGAGTTCCGCCTTTTGCCACGACGTTTGCGTCGCCGCGCCTCCGCTGCACGGCGATGGTCCGGTTGTGAGCAAACGCGTCCGAAACAACCAAGGTGAGCATGGGCTATGGCATTTCGCATCAAGCATGCGGGCTTTGCAGCGAGCATTGCTGCGGCGGCCGTGCTCGCTGTCGGCGCCTGGTTGTTGACGCGAACCAACGAGGTGCGCCCGGCCAAGGCAGACCAGCCGGCCACCGACAGCGACGTCGATATCGCTCAACAAGCCGTGAACGTCACTGGCAAGCAAGTTGAGGGCTTCAAAGTTCTGCCCGCCGAGCCGCGCGCCTTCCGCGTCATGAAGAACGCTGTCGGATCGATTGACTTCAACCAGAACATGCTGGTGCAGGTGTTCACGCCCAACGCAGGCAAGATCGTCGACACATTTTTCAACGTCGGCGAGACCGTCGCCAAGGGACGGACGCTGTTCACCATCGACAGCCCCGACCTGCTTCAGGCCGAGTCCACCCTGCTCGCGGCCGCCGGCGTGCTGGAGCTCCAGACCCGCACACTGACGCGCGTCAAGCAGCTTCTGAAGACCGGCGGCGGCGCACAGAAGGACGTCGACCAGGCGACCTCCGATCAGCAGACCGCGGAAGGCAACTACAAGGCCGCGCGCGATGCCGTGCGCATCTTCGGCAAGACCGATGAGGAGATCGATCGCATCGTCGCCGACCGCAAGGTCGATTCCATCCTGATCGTGCCGAGCCCGATCTCGGGCCAGGTCGTCGCCCGCAATGCGGCACCGGGACTTTACGTTCAACCCGGCAACGCGCCGGCGCCCTTCACCTTGGCCGACCTCTCGACGATGTGGATGGTCGCCAACGTCATCGAGATCGACGCGCCGGCCTACCAGATCGGCCAGGCGGTCACCGTCAGCGTCCCCGCTTATCCGGACGAGGTGTTTCGGGGCCACGTCACCACGCTGGGGCTCAACATCGATCCGAACACGCACAGGCAGCTCGTCCGCTCGGTGATCGACGATCCCACCCACAAGCTGCGCGCCGGCATGTTGGCGAGCTTCACCATCGAGATCGACGGCCCGAAACTCTCGGTTGGCGTGCCCTTGGACGCCGTGGTTCGCGAAGGTGACGGCACCATGACGGTCTGGGTCACCACCGACCGGCACCGCTTCGAGCGGCGTAACGTGAAGGTCGGCATTGCCCAGGATGGGTGGTGGCAGGTCCTCGACGGCCTGAAGCCGGGCGAGCTCGTCGCCTCGACCGGCGCCATCTTCCTCTCCAACAAGCTCGCCACCGCCACCACGGGCTGAAACCCCTGTCCGCCAACCGCGCCCTGCGGCGCCAAGTCCAAGATCTTGGTCAAGAGCATCATCAATTTCGGCCTGACCCGCAGCGCGATCGTCGTGCTCGGCCTCGTCGTGTTCTGCGCCGCCGGGCTTGCGGCCTTCGGCAAGCTCAACATCGAGGCCTATCCCAATCCGGCGCCCGTGATCCTGGAGATCACCGCGCAGGCGCCGGGGCTGTCGGCCGAGGAGATGGAGAAGTACTACACCATCCCGATGGAGGTCGGGCTGTACCCTACGCCAGGCGTCGTCAGCATCCGTTCGACCTCGTTCTACGGCTTGTCCTTCGTTCGTGTCACCTTCCGCTACGGCGTTGACTATTACTTCGCGCTGACGCAGGCCGCCAACAGCATCCAGCAGAACATCACCCTGCCCGGCAATCTGGTGCCGACGATCCAGCAGTCGAGCCTGGTCGGCGAGATCTATCGTTACCAGCTCGTCGGCCCGCCGAACTTCGGGCTGACCAATCTGCGCACGCTGCAGGACTATGTCGTCACCCGTCGCCTGATGACCATTCCGGGCGTGGTGCAGATCAATTCCTGGGGCGGCACGACCAAGCAGTTCAACGTCGACGCCGACCTCGCCAAGCTCGAGGCCTACAACATCACCGTGCCGCAGCTCGTCACCGCGCTCGGCAATGCCAACGTCAATGTTGGCGGGCGCGAGATCGCGATCGGCCAGCAGTCGATCAACATCCGCGGCATCGGCCTGATCGACTCCGGTGGCGCCGACGACATCACCAAGGGCTACAAGGTCGGCGACATCGAGAATATCGTTCTCAGCCAGTCGGGTGGTCTGCCGCTCCAGATCAAGGACGTCGCAAAAGTCTCGGTCGGATACGTGCCGCGGCTCGGCATCGCCGGCAAGGACAAGGACGATGACGTCGCCGCCGCCATCGTCGTCATGGGCCGCACCCAGCACACCAACGACATCCTTCCGAAGGTCGAGGAAGAGGTCGCCAAGATCAACAGCGACGGCACCTTGCCGGCAGGCGTGAAGGTCGTGTCCTATTACGACCGCAGCTCGCTCGTCGGCGTCACGACTCACACGGTGCTGCACAACCTCGTATTCGGCTGCCTCCTGGTGTTCGTGATCCAATGGGTGTTTCTGGGCGATCTGCGCAGCGCGCTGATCGTCTCGGCCAACATTCCGTTCGCGCTGTTCTTCGCCATCATCATTCTGGTGCTGCAAGGCGAGGACGCCAATTTGCTGTCGCTCGGCGCGGTCGATTTCGGCATCATCGTCGATTCCGCTGTCATCATGATGGAGAATATTTTTCGCAATTTCCAATCGAGCCCTGAGAGCCGCGCGCGCGTGCTGCGAAATCTCGCGGAAGGCTTTTGGGGCACTGATCCGACCGCGCCCACCCATGGCCAGCCTTCCAGCGCCCGCTGGACCGAGCGGCTACGGATGATTTTCGTCAGCGCGCTCCAGGTCGACAAGGCGGTGTTCTTCACCGCCGCGATCACCGTGACCGCCTTCGTGCCGCTGTTCACCATGCAGGGCGTCGAGGGCCAGATCTTCGGTCCGATGGCTCGTACCTATGGTTACGCGCTCGCGGGCGCCCTGCTCGCCACCTTCACGGTGACACCGGTGCTCGCCGCGCTGCTGCTGCCCGAGCATATCGAGGAAACCGAGACGGTCATCGTGCGGTGCTTGCGCAAGGTCTACACGCCGGTGTTGCGCTGGGCGCTGTCGCAGGTGAAGCTGGCGGTGACGGTGGGCGTCATCTTCCTCGCCATCTCGACGCTCGCGGCAAGCCGGCTCGGCAGCGAATTCCTGCCGGCGCTCGAAGAGGGCAATTTCTGGATCCGCGCCGCGATGCCGCCGACGATCTCGCTCGAAGCCGGCACCGAGGCGACGCGCAAGATGCGCGACATCCTGCTCCGGCACCCCGAGATCATCACGGTCGTCTCCCAGCACGGCCGCCCTGACAACGGCAGCGACGCCTCGCCCTTCTCCAACGTCGAGCTGTTCGCACCGATCAAGCCGTTCGACGAATGGCCGAAGGGCCTGACCAAGGAGAAGCTTACCGAGGAGCTCCAGAAGGAGTTCGACGAGGAGCTTCCCGGCGTCACCTTCAACTTCTCCCAATACATCCAGGACAACGTCGAGGAAGCGCTGTCCGGCGTGAAGGGCGCCAACTCGGTCAAGATCATCGGCCCGAATCTGGACGTGCTGGAGCAGACCGCCACCAAGGTCATGGACGTCATGCGGGACGTCCGCGGCGTCGCCGATCTCGGCGTCTTCCACCTCGTCGGCCAGCCCAACCTCAACATCAGGGTCGTCAGAGAGAAAGCCGCGCGCTACGGACTCAACACCGGCGACATCACTGCCGTGGTGCAGGCCGCGCTCGGCGGCACCATCGCGACGAACGTGCTGGAAGGCGATCGTTCCTTCGCGGTGGCGGTCCGGCTCGATCACAAATTCCGGGAGAGCATCGACGCGGTGCGCGACCTCAAGGTCGCCTATTCGACGCCGTCGGGCATCAATGCCTACATCCCCCTGAGCGAGCTTGCCGACATCACCCTCGATACCGGCGCGCTGTTCATCTATCGCGAGCGCAGCCAGCGCTACATCCCGATCAAATTCAGCGTGCGCGGCCGTGATCTCGGCGGCACGGTCGCCGAGGCGCAGCAGCGCGTCGCGGAAGATGTCCAGCTTCCGCCCGGCTATCGCATCATCTGGTCCGGCGAGTTCGACAACCTCGAGGCGGCGAAGGCGCGCCTCATGGTCGTTGTGCCGGTGACCCTGCTCCTGATCTTCGTCTTGCTCTATAGCCTCTTCAATTCGGTACGCGACAGCCTGCTCGCGCTCGCCGGCATTCCTTTCGCCGTCGGCGGCGGGCTGATTGCGTTGTACCTCGCCAATCTCGATTTCAGCATCTCGGCCGCGATCGGGTTCATCTCGCTGTTCGGCGTCGCCGTGATGGACGGCATCCTGAACATCACTTATTTCCGCGAGCTGCGCGCCTCCGGCATGAGCATCGCGGAGGCCGTGTTCTCCGGCGCGGAGCAGCGCATGCGGCCGATGTTGATGACCGCGCTCTCGGCCGGCGTCGGACTGTTTCCGGCGGCGCTGTCGCACGGCATCGGCAGCCAGGTGCAGCGGCCGCTTGCGACCGTCGTGGTCGGCGGCATGTTCATCGGCCCGCTCCTTCTGCTCGTGGTCGCGCCGGCGCTACGCAAGATCTTCCTGTCGCGGGAACGAGCCGTTCCGCACGAGAACCGCGCGACGACCGCGCCTCCCGAAGCGGTTCGTTAGGACGGTTGCGATGCGCCGCGTGATGATCAAGAGCACAATACGCAACGCACTGCTCGCCAGCGCAGCAAGCCTGTCCCTCGCAAGCTGCGCCGTCGGCCCCAACTTCGAGCCGCCGCCGGCGCCCGACGTCTCCCGCTATACCCCGGAGCCGCTCGCCTCGCCCCGCGCCGATACCGATGGTCCGCGCGTGCCACGGCAGCAATTCGTCGAGGGCGCCGACATCCCGACGCGCTGGTGGGCGGCGTTTCGCTCGAAACCGCTGAACCAGTTGATCCGCCTTTCGGTCGAGCACAATCCCTCGCTGCAATCGGCCGAAGCTGCGATTAAGGTTGCCAATTTCAACGCGCTCGCACAACGCGGCCTGTTCTTCCCGCAGGTCGGCGTCAACACCACGCCGTCCGACCAGCAATTCTCCAACGCGACGCAGTCCAGTCCGATGGACGCGCCGCAGTCGCGCTATACGCTGCACACGGTGCAGCTCAATATCAGCTTCGTGCCCGACATTTGGGGCCAGAACTTCCGCGCCGTCGAAAGCTTGGATGCCCAGACCGAGCAGGCCCAGTTCCAGCTCGAGGCAGCCTATCTGGCGCTGACCGCCAATGTCGTCACGGCGGCCATTCAAGAGGCCTCGCTGCGCGGCCAGATCGCCGCGACCGAGCGCATCGTCAAGATCGAACGCGACATCCTCGGCATTCTCAAGACCCAGTTCGAGGCGGGTCAGGCCGCGCAGGTCGACGTGCTCACGCAAGAGACCGCCCTCGCCCAGGCCGAGCAGACTCTGCCGCCGCTGCAAAAGCAGCTCGCGGTGCAACGCGATCTCCTCACCGCACTCGCGGGACAGTTCTCCGCCGACGAGGTGCTGCAAAAATTCGACCTCCAGCACCTCGCTTTGCCCGCCAACCTGCCGGTAAGCCTGCCGAGCACGCTGGTCGCCCAGCGCCCCGACGTGCGCGCAGCCGAAGCGAACATGCATTCAGCGAGCGCTCAAATCGGCGTCGCGATCGCCGCGCGGTTGCCGAACCTCATGCTGACGGGCAATCCAAGCACCAGCGCCTTCAAGCCGGCCGAATTGTTCACGCAGGGCACGCTGTTCTATACGGTGGCCGCGAGCGCGACGCAGCCGCTGTTTGATGGCCTCACCCTCTATCACAAGCAGAAGGCCGCCGAGGCCGCGCTCGACCAGGCCGAGGCGCTCTACCGCCAGGCCGTCATCACGGCGATGCAGAACGTCGCCGACGCGCTGCGTTCCCTGCAAGCGGACGCGCGCGCCGTGCAGGCCGCGATCAAGGCCGAGACCGCGGCGAAAGCGAGCCTCGATATCGTGCAGAAGCAGCTCGTGCTCGGCCAGATCACCCAGGTCACGGTGCTGAACGCGCAGCAGGCCTATTTCAACGCCGCGATCACCCGCGTGCAGGCCGAGGCGACGCGGCTCTCGGACACCGCGGCGCTGTTCATGGCGCTCGGCGGCGGCTGGCCGGCGCAATGCACAACAGCCGTCTGGCGCGAATGTGTGTTTGCAGACCAGCCTGCCCCTGCCATGAAGGTCAGCGAGGCCAAATTATCGTCTCACTGATACAGTGGCAAAGACCCGGTGCTGGATACGCGGGTGGCGCAGTGATCGGTTCCACGAAGTAGGCTTTGGCAAGACCGAGATTTCGTGATGGGAGCATGCATGCACGTCTTCAGGTTCACGCTCGCATCCGCCTTCTGCTTGGTGGCGACGCTCGTCCACGCGGCCGGCTTTCGTCTGATCACGGTGCCGGCCGAGACCGGCTTGCCAATGCTCCGAGCTGCCGTGTGGTCTCCTTGCCCGGAACAGCCAGGCGAGATGAAAATTCGCACGACTGTTCTGCTCGCGACAGAGAACTGCGTCGTGTCCGGTGAAAAATTGCCATTGATCGTGATCTCGCATGGCTACGGAGGATCGTTCGTCGGTCACCATGACACGGCCGAGGTCCTCGCGGATGGCGGGTTCGTCGTTGTCGCGCTCAATCATCCGGTCGACGCAGGGGGCGGCGATATGAGCCGTGCGGACACGCTCGCCGCGTACGCTGAACGTCCGGCCGACATCAAGAGATTGATCGATTACATGCTCGCGACATGGTCTGATCATTCGAAACTCGATCCCCAAAATATAGGTTTCTTTGGTTTTTCGAGGGGCGGCTACACAGGCCTGATTGTCGCGGGCGGCAATCCCGATCTCCGAAGGGCTGTCGCGTTCTGCCCGGACGGTTCTGCGAAACCCAGCTGCACAGACCTGCGACGAAATGAGATCCCGACACAAGCATTCGTGCATGACCAGCGCCTCAAGGCCCTTGTCATTGCCGATCCGGCTTTCGGTCCATTGTTCGACCCGGACGGCTTGAAGAACGTGAAAATCCCGACCCAACTTTGGGCGTCGGAGCTGAGTGGAGAAGACAAAACCGGCGGCGAAGTCACGCCGGACTATGTTTCAGCGATTGATCGCGACCTGCCGATCAAACCCGATTACCACCTGGTGCCGGGCGCCGGTCATTTTGCATTCCTTCCGCCCTGCACGCCGGATCTGGCGAAGAGACTGCCCAGCATATGTACCGACAGACCCGCGTTCGACCGGGTCGCCTTTCATGCGGAGTTCAACGCCGCCATACTGGCCTTCTTCCGAAAGCATCTGGCAAGGACTGATCAGCCTTGAGGGGGCGGGTCTCGGCCAGCAACGAACCCCATCCGCCTCTTCGACATCTGTAAGCTTCATGTAAGCATTGCAAGTGAACGGCCGTCGCGATCTGGCCTGCCCGACCTCACGGCTTGATCGCCTCGCGGCAGCTGACACTGACACGAATATGCGGCATCCTGAGTTCATGTGTCAGCGGCTGGCATCAATGCCTCATCGTCTCGAGTTGCGGTGACGCAGTCGAACTTCGGCGGACGAGTGCTCTTGATGGGGTGACTCATGAGACGGCGCGACTTCGTTTTTGGAACCGTCGGTGCGCTGGTATCTCCAGCCTTCGTCGCTGCGGAGGCGCGAAGCCCCGTTCGCAAAGTTGGCTTTCTGTTTCCTGGTCCCGAGGATCTGTTGAAGTCGCGCCGTGTCTGGCTGTTGGAGGGATTGGGCAGCGAGGGCTTTCATGAGCCGGACCAGATCGTTCTTGTCACGCGGGCCAGCGGCGCAGATGAAGCGAGCATCGTGCCGCTGCTCAAGGAGTTGATTTCTGAGGGGATCGACGTTCTGATTACCACTGGCCCCTCAAACATGAGAGCGGCTCATGCCCTGACCCGCACGATTCCCATCGTGACATTCGCTTTGGACGGCGATCCTGTCGAAGCCGATTGGCTCGGCAGCTATGCCCATCCCGGCGGTAATATCACCGGCGTTTTCGCCGACTTCCCCGAGTTCAGCAGCAAATGGCTTGAACTCCTCAAGGAAGCTATTCCCGGCTGCGCAACCGTTGTTGATCTCTGGGACCCGGCTACATCTATCGTGCAACCAACGGCAGTTGCCAATGCCGCCCAGTCTGCTGGCGTCAGGACCGAGACGATTGAAATCAAATCGTTTGCCGATCTCGAGGGAGCTTTCGCGGCCGCCAGCGCACGCCGCCCGGATGGACTTCTGATTTTGTCGTCCCCGATTGTGTCTATCAATTCCAAACAGATGGCCGAACTGTCTCTCAAATATCGGCTGCCGGCGGTTTCGCCGTTTGCAAATTTTGCCCGTGCCGGCGGGCTGATGTCCTACGGGCCGAATTTGGAGGGCATTTATCGCCAGACCGCGTCGATGGCCGGAAAGATCTTGCAAGGAGCAAAGCCTGCCGACCTACCGGCGGAGCGCCCGACCCGATTTGATCTGGTCGTGAATTTGAAGACGGCAAAGGCTCTGAATCTGACCATGCCGACATCCATGCTCCTCCGGACCGACGAGGTTATCGAGTAACCGGCATGCCGAATTGAACAATGACGTCGGCTGAAGAAGAGCAGCCGACGCAATTCGAGCTTGTGATCAACCTGCGAACCGCAAAAGAAGCGATTCTTCCGCCTGACCGGCGCGAAGCTGACGGAGCTGGCTAAAACATAAGCTCGTGGCACGTAGGATGGGTAGAGCGAAAGCGAAACCCATAGCTGGCAGGTCGGCCGGTGACCCAACTCGGCCCCAAGTGGTGTCCACTGTCGCACGGTCGTCGGCGCCGGGGCTCGCCAATTTCAGATTATGCGATGATGGTCAGTCGCCACCAGATCAAACGGCAAGGCAAACTGCGGCAGCGCCCAGAACTACCTTTCAAGGCTGCGGACTGACATCGATCCGGGATCGGTGCGGATCATACTTGCCTTCTTGCCGTCGGCGGTGACAAAAACGTCCCAATGAGTTTGCAGATTGGGTAGAGCCAGCGAGTCTATCGTGATTCTTCCGGCGCAATCTCCGTTCAAAGTGTAGGTACCCTTCAGCCTCTGTTCTCTGGCAATCTTTCCCCCGCGGCTGGAGGTCTCGGCACCGGAAAGCTTGGCAACACCATCGAACACAAGCAGTCCGGAATGGACTCGCTGCACATTAGGCGCAAGCGGCTCGATAAAGCCTCTCGCTGAAAATATGTACTGGCCCTGCAATGTCTGAGGCGAGCATTCGGCGCTGGCTGCCGTCGAAACAACCAGCAGGAAAAGCGCGCCGATGATCGTAGGCTTAGTCATTGAAGGGATCCCCAATATTCGCCAACTGGCACTCTTCAACAAAATCTTCGCCGATACAACCTCCGGTGCAAGCTCGTCGCTCCGATTTTGCGGGCCGCGATTACGCCTCTTTCGAAGTGCAGAGCAGACGTGATTTGCTAACCGCCTACCGCGACGCATCAGCCATCTCCCGATCTTGCTGGACCACCTGATCAGGACTCGTTATTCGCCGTGCGCAAACGACTCGTCGACCACTGGAGTGAATATTGAGAACAGCCAGAACTGTAACTCTCATTTCCTCGTTGGTCATCGCAATCTTGCTGATGGCTCCGGGTACGATCTTGGCTCAGTCTCTACCGGACGACGGAATGTTCGATGCGGTCACGGTCATCAACGGGATGCAGATTACTCGGCCAGCCTGCGAAGAAATGGAGCACCGCCAGACCGCGGTTTGGGTTCGCGTTGAGAATCGGAGTTACTGCCTCAGGTACTATGCCGCCGGCCTCGCACTCAATGGGCAGAATTCGCTTGTTGCTGCCTGGATGCCCGGGGATGTGATGGGAGGCCCGCGAGGTGTCGCCCATCAGCAAGGATTGGGGGTCGCATCGATGGTTGAACAGTCCATGACCTTATCCAACCGATACGCCATACCTTATATTTTCCTCGCGCGACCTGGCACCTATGGCAGCGCCGGCAAACACTATGACGTCAGGCACACGCCTCTAGAAGCGAGACTGATGGAAGCTCAGATTGATGCGTTGAAGGCTCGTTACCACATCGATCGATGGGTGCTCGGTGGACACAGTGGTGGCGGAACGCTCGCCGCTGAATTCCTCGCCCGGCGCAACGATATTCAATGTGCGATCCTGTCCTCTCCTGCGGCCGCCTATCGCGCAAGACTGGAGAAAAGAGGCTTTGTGCGTCGTCTGAAGACAGAAGTGTTCTTTGATCCCTACGACTCGATACGTCAAATACCAAACCACCCCGGGCCACGGATATTCCTGCTTGCCGACCCGCGCGACACCAATATTCCGTTCTCTACGCAGGAGCTCTATTTCGATGAGTTGAAGCGGCGGGGCCTCGATGCCTGGATGGTACCGCTACAGAAAGCTCCCAAGCCAAAGTATCATAGCCTCGTTGACTTCGGAGAAACCGCGACTGGAATGTGCGCGAACGGAGCGACAACCGTTTCGATCCTCGAAAAATTGCGCGACATGCCACAGCAGTCAGATCGCATCTCGAACTGATCGGTCCGCCCAGATCCGCTCTGGATGGGTTTCGCTTCGCCCTACCCATCCTACAGCCTTAAAAAGCGAACCAGGCTTTGGCGACGATCGTCGCACCACACCAATTCGAGACCAGGCCAGCGGGGTTGGTAATGGGATCAACGCGGCCACCCGGCCGCGCATTTGGATCTCCAGTAAAGACGAAGCAGTTCTCTTTCGACAGATTGGTGTCGTAGTAGCGCAGATCGAGGTTGACGGCCTTGTAGGTAAAAGTCACGCCCGCATGCCAATTGAGATAGGCAGGTAACGGGAAGCTGCCGAGTTGCGGAGCCTGATTGCCGAACCAGGAATAGCCGACGGCCGTCGTGAACGACACGCCCAGGTTCTTCGGAAGCTGGGGGGGTGGCACATCATAACCCAACCCTGCCGCCACATATTGACTCCAGGCACCGGTGTTCGAGACGTTCGGAGAATAGGCGTAACCAGCGGCGATGCGAAAGGACTCGCCGATGCTTTTGTCGCCGCGAATGGCCGTCTCCCAATAGTTGATGCCGTTCGTCACGCCGGGGAACTTTTCTCCGGGATAGGCGAAATAGGTCACGCCGAGATCGAAATCGATATTTGCGATCTTCGGGCGGATACCGCCTGCCATGGTAAACTCAGCGACTGGTTCGGTGGGCAGCCTGACAGTGGCCATCGTAGCGCCGGCGTACAAAGAGCCGAACCTTGCCTCAAATGCGGCGCCCGCCGCGGGGTCACGACCGGACAGCGTCGTCCCGCGATAGACGTAGTCAGATGCAAACCCGGCGCGGGCGCTGAATTCAAGCTCACTGGCCGACGTGGCGTGGCTTGTTTCGGCTGCGGACCAGCCGCGATTGCCAAGTCCGATCGCGCCGCTAGCACTGGTCTCGGCAGTCTCGGCACGCGTTGCACTGCCTGCCATCGGCGCCAGCCACAAACCAACGAACGCAGCAATCGAGACGCCGCCCAACTGCCAATCCGCTGCTGCGCCTCTTCGCCGCACCCTTGCCTATCCTCCGAGAGCTACCGCCACACTGACCAGCACACCACCCATGACCACCATCGAAAGGCCCGCCGCCCAAGGTCGAAGTCCGCTACGATATCCGAACGCGTAACCACAACAAAACAGCATCACGATGGCGACGGCGTAGGAAACCCGCAGCGCCAATTTGGCGTCGCTCAGGAATATGAAGGGGATTACGATCGGAAAGGTCGAAGCGAAGCTCAGCAGGCAAAGAGCAAGAGCTCCGATCCAGTCGTGTTTCGTCAGCCTCGGGCGTTCGGACGGTTCGGGCAGCTGCAGCAACTGTTGCCGTGTCAGTTCCAGCTGCTCCAGAGGCAGAACCGACGCCAATTCCGGTGGCAGCGCGTCGGTGATGACGCGCCGCGCCGTTTCAGGATCCGGCGACCGCCGTATTGCGCGCATCGTCAGGATCTTGAGTCCGCGGTCATTGATGCAGCCCAACAGATAAAGACCACCGTCAACGATGCCCCAGGCCAGGTTGCATCCGAGTGCGCCGACCAGCATCGTTTGGCTCCTGATATCGTCCGCGGTCGCGACACCGAAACTGCAGATGAAGGTGAGCACCATGATGAGGCCGAACAGGGTCTCGGAGATCCGTTCCATCGGATCCAGCACGCGGCCGAGACGAATATCTGAAACCGCTGACATCAGGGTCGACCTTGCTGACTACAGGGAGCAGACCTTCTCGATATAAGCGCGAAGCGAAGTATCGCGTGTCGTAGCACGATCGAAGTTCGGAGCCGGCGCCACCGCTCGCCAATTTCGGATTATTCGATAGTAGAGTTTTGCCACTGATTTGCCCGACGTGTCAAACGGTTTCGCAGAAGGCGGGCGGGCACCAAGCCCGCAACCGTCTACTTTGCATGGGGTTGTTCTCGAGATTTTTGATCGGCATTCGCAACGGACTCTCCCAAACGCAAAAAGCCCAGCCTCGCCTTGCGAGACCGAGCTTTCGCTGCTTGACCGATGATCGCGCCGCAACGCGATGCTACGATCAGCTCTGCGAGCGACGCGCCATGAAGATGTCGTAGCCGACCTCGGCGACCTGGAACCAGGCGTAGCCGTCGTTCGAGAACTTGGTCAGGGACTCGTAGACCTTCTTGAAGTTGGGGTTGGTCGCGCTGACCTCGGCATGCAACTCCTTCGCCGCCTTGTAGCAGGCGTCCATGATCGGCGGCGAGAAGGCGTGCAGCTTGGTGTTGTTCGCAAGCAGCTTGCGCAGCGCCATCGGATTGGCCTGGTCGTAGCGCGCCATCATGTAGTTGTTGGCGTAGTGGCCGGCCTGCTCCAGAACGCTCTGGTAGTACTTTGGCAGCGCGTTCCATTTGTCGAGGTTGACGAAGGCGAGCAGCATCGGGCCACCTTCCCACCAGCCGGGATAGTAGTAGTGCGGCGCGATCTTGTAGAAGCCGAGCTTCTCGTCGTCGTAGGGCCCGACCCATTCGGCCGCGTCGATGGTGCCCTTCTCCAGCGCCGGATAGATGTCGCCGCCGGCAAGCTGCTGCGGCACCACACCGAGCTTCTGGAGCACGCGACCGGCAAAGCCGCCGATGCGGAATTTCATGCCCTCGAGATCGCCGGGCGTGTTGACCTCTTTCCTGAACCAGCCGCCCATCTGGCAGCCGGTGTTGCCTGCAAGCAGCGAGATCACGTTGTAGCTCTTGTAGAACTCGTTGAGCACTTCACGGCCACCACCCAGCATGTACCAGGCCTGATTGATGCGCATGTTGGGACCGAACGGCACCGACGAGCCGAAGGTGAAGGTCGGGTCCTTGCCGAAGTAATAGTAGGACGCGGTGTGGCCGATCTCGCAGGTCGCGTTCTGCACGGCATCGAGCACCTGCAGGCCCGGCACGATCTCGCCGGCAGCGAAGATCTGGATCTGAAATTTGTTGTCGGTCGCCTCCGCGACCATCTTGCACATCATCTCGGCGCCGCCATAAAGCGTATCGAGCGATTTGGGCCAGCTCGTCGGCATGCGCCATTTGATCTCCGGCATCGATTGCGCGATGGCGGGAGCGGCGAGCGTGGCGGCGCCGGCGGCGCCAAGTCCGGTGACTTTGATGAAGTCTCTTCTTTTCATGTTTCCTACCCTGATGGTTGTGATTGTGTGAGCCTTCTTGCGAGGCTTGGCGGGTAGCATGGAACAACCCGTTACCGATTTCCATACACAAAAGCCCGGC
This sequence comes from Bradyrhizobium sp. UFLA05-108, assembly GCF_059803455.1. Lineage (NCBI taxonomy): Bacteria > Pseudomonadati > Pseudomonadota > Alphaproteobacteria > Hyphomicrobiales > Nitrobacteraceae > Bradyrhizobium > Bradyrhizobium sp. UFLA05-108. The sequence goes on from NZ_JBANAZ010000005.1 coordinate 179,576, forward strand.
CTCGCGAACGAGGCCGGGCTTCCCGACTAAGACTTAAGACCTAGGATTGCGGCCCCCCGGGGGGCCCTGCCCTGATCAGCCGCGGGTGCGCGAGCGGATCATGAAGCTGTCATAGGTGTATTCGGCGACCTGCCACCACAGATATTCATCCGAGCGGTAGGCCTGCATCGCGTCAATCGACTTCTTGAAGTCGGGGTTCTTGGCCGAGATCTCGGCCCACAGCTCGTTGGTCGCCTTGAGGCACGCCTCGAGCACTTCGTTGGTGAAGGGACGAAGCTGGGTGCCGCCGGCCACCAGCCGCTTCAGCGCGGCTGGGTTCTGCAGGTCGTATCGCGCCGCCATCCAGGTGTTGGCGTTCGCCGCCGCGTTGGTCAGGATCGCCTGGTAGTTCTTCGGCAGCGCATTCCATTTGTCCAGGTTGGCGAAGGCGTGGACCATCGGACCGCCCTCCCAGAAGCCCGGATAGTAGTAGTACTTGGCGACCTTGGCGAAGCCGAGCTTCTCGTCGTCATAGGGACCGACCCACTCGGCCGCGTCGATGGTGCCCTTTTCCAGCGCCGGATAGATGTCGCCGCCGGCGAGCTGCTGCGGCACCACGCCGACCTTCTGGAGCACCTGGCCGGCGATGCCGCCGATGCGGAATTTCAGGCCAGAGAGATCGGCGACCGTCTTGATCTCCTTGCGGAACCAGCCGCCCATCTGCGTGCCGGTGTTGCCGCAGGGGAAGCCGATCACGTTCGTCTTCTTGAAGAACTCGTTCCCAAGCTCGGCGCCGCCGCCCTGGTACCACCAGGAGTTCTGCTGGCGCGCGTTGAGGCCGAACGGCACCGAGGCGTAGATCGCGAACGTCGGATCCTTGCCGACGTAATAGTAGGACACGGTGTGGCTCATCTCGACCGTGCCGTTGGAGGTCGCATCCAGCGCCTGCAAACCCGGTACGACCTCGCCGGCGGCGAACACCTGGATCTGGAACTTGTTGTCGGTCATCTCGGCGACGTACTTCGCCAACTGCTCGGCGCCGCCATAGATGGTATCGAGCGATTTCGGAAAGCTCGATGTCAGGCGCCACTTCACCTCGGGCGAGGACTGCGCAATCGCCGGCGAGGCCACCGCGGTCGCCGCCGCGCCTGCTGCCGACACTTTCAAGAAATCACGACGCTTCATCTTCAGGTCTCTCCTTGCTGGGGGCGTTTCCCCGACGTCTCTTTTGCCGCCGCTAGGTCTCGGCGATGCGCGATGGCCGCGTCGAACCGAAGGCGCTTGACTGCCGCGGCCTTTAGCACGGAAGGCCAGCTTTCGGAACGCGACAATGGCATGACAGGACTGTACGAAAGTCGCATGCCTCGGCGGAGGGCCTTAGCCTGCGGAAATTACGGACTTGAGCTGGTCCCGGATCTGGCCCGCGATGGCGCGATAGATCGCCGCATGGGGCCCGCCCGGCTCGCTGTCGACCACCGGTTTTCCGGCATCCGAGGTCTCGCGAATCACCATGTGCAGCGGGATTTCGCCCAGGAACGGGACGGCGAGCTTCTCGGCCTCGTGTCGCGCTCCGCCATGGCCGAAAATGTCCGATTTCGTGCCGCAATGCGGGCACTGGAAATAGCTCATGTTCTCGACGATGCCGAGCACGGGGACGTTCACCTTCTTGAACATGGCAAGGCCCCGCCGCGCGTCGATCAGCGACAAATCCTGCGGAGTCGAGACGATGACGGCGCCCTTCAGCGGCACGTTCTGCGCGAGCGTGAGCTGCGCATCGCCTGTGCCCGGCGGCATGTCGACAACCAGGATGTCGAGCTTGCCCCACTCGACGTCGCGCAGCATCTGCGTCACCGCCGACATCACCATCGGCCCGCGCCAGATCATCGCGGTCTCTTCCTCGACCAGGAATCCGATCGACATGATCGACAGACCAAAACGCTTCAGCGGAATCATCTTCCGCTCCTCGTTCAGCTCGGGCTTGTCGTGCAGGCCCGTCAGCCGCGGCACCGAGGGACCGTAGATGTCGGCATCTAACAGCCCGACCTTGAGGCCGAGATCGCGCAGGCCGAGCGCGAGGTTGAGCGCGGTGGTCGACTTGCCGACCCCGCCCTTGCCGGAAGCGACCGCAATGACGGCGGAGACGCCGGGAATCTCGGACTGCCGCGACATCGGCGATGTGCCGCCCTGCGGCGGCCGGTGAGCATGTGCCGGCTGTACCCCGGGCGCGCCGCGGCTCGGCGGAGGTGGCGCGCTGCCCGGCTTGCGCTCGGCGGTCAGCGCCACCATGGCCGTGGTGACGCCGGGAATGGCACGAACGGCGGCCTCAGCCTCGGCCCGGACATGCTCCCAGGCCCGCGCCTCCGCGGCATCGACATTGATGGAGAAGAACACCTTGCCGTCACTGGCACTGATCGCGCTCAGCACATTGGCGTTGGTGAGCGCGACCCCGCGCGGCGACTTGATCCGGCTGAGGATTTCGAGAACCTGTTGCTGCGTCACGCTCAAAGCGCATCTCCTAAAGTCACGATGCGACCCATTAGAGCGGAAACGCCCAAAAGGCTACTGCCTGCCGATATCGTTGGCCGTCTCGACAGGGGCCCCCGCCCCCTGCTCCTTGGCCGCCTCGTAATTCAGCTCGATCATGACCCCGTTGGGGTCGTGCACGAAGATCTGCCAGAGGTCGCCGCCGGGCACCTGCCGGGAGTCGAATGTCATGCCCTTGCCGCTCAGGCGCTGCCTCATGCCGTCGAAACCCCGGCTGATGAAGGCAACGTGATGGACAACGCCTGAATCGGGCTTTTGAGCCTCGTCCGTCACGGAAATGTCGACGAGATGCACCACCGGCTTGCCCTCGCTGTACATCCACGCCCCCGGGAAAGCAAAATTGGGTCGCGGGCCCTTCTCGAGGCCCAGCACGTCCTCATAGAAGCGAACGGTCTCGGCCAGTTTCCGGGTCCGGATGTTGAAATGATCGAGCACCCCAACGCTCACCGACATGCCTTGCACTCCTTTTTTTGTCCTTGTTCGCTCATCCTAGCACAGGAGACCTTCAAACGAACCCGTTGCCCTCCGGCCTCAAGGGTTTATGGTGCGCCTCCGATCCGCCCTCTTCGGGCGGAACCGCCAAAAACCCTCGAAGTGGCCGGGCCGCCTCAAAGGCCGGTCACAACCGCAAGAACACCCAAGCACAAGCAAGGTCACCCATATGGCTAAAGTCGCTTTCCTCGGTCTCGGCGTCATGGGCTTCCCCATGGCCGGCCACCTCGTCAAGAAGGGTGGCCATGAGGTCACTGTCTACAACCGCAGCGCGGCCAAGGCGAAGGAATGGGCGGACAAGTTCGGTGGCAGGACCGCACCGACTCCGAAGGCGGCTGCCGAGGGCCAGGATTTCGTGATGTGCTGCGTCGGCAACGACAACGACCTGCGCGCGGTGACGATCGGTCCCGACGGCGCATTTGCCGGCATGAAGAAGGGCGCAACCTTCGTCGACCACACCACCGCCTCCGCCGAAGTCGCGCGCGAGCTTGACGCGGCCGCCACCAAGGGCGGCTTCAGATTCATCGACGCCCCCGTCTCCGGCGGACAGGCCGGCGCCGAGAACGGTGTCCTGACCGTGATGTGCGGCGGCGCAGCGGACGCTTATGCCGGTGCCGAGCCGGTCATCGCGGCCTATGCGCGGATGTGCAAGCTGCTCGGGCCCGCGGGCTCCGGACAGCTCACCAAGATGGTCAACCAGATCTGCATCGCGGGACTCGTCCAGGGCCTCTCTGAAGGCATTCACTTCGCCAAGAAGTCGGGCCTCGACGTTGCGGCCGTGATCGACACCATCTCCAAGGGCGCGGCGCAATCCTGGCAGATGGAGAACCGCTACAAGACCATGAACGACGACAAGTACGATTTCGGCTTCGCCGTCGAATGGATGCGTAAAGACCTTTCGATCTGCATCGCGGAAGCCCGCCGCAACGGTGCAAACCTGCCGGTCACCGCGCTGGTCGATCAGTTCTATGCCGAAGTCGAGAAGATGGGCGGCAAGCGCTGGGATACGTCGAGCCTGCTCGCGCGGCTGCAACGTTGATGGCCGCTTGAGGCCGGACCTGTCTTGCTGATCGCGATCGCCGCCATCTTCGTCGTTGCCTACGCGGCGATCGCGTTCGAACATCCGCTCGGCATCAACAAGAGCGCGGCGGCGCTGATCGGCGCGGTTCTGCTCTGGACGGTGTACGCGGTCACGATCGGCGACCACACCCTGGTCGGACATCAGCTCGACGAATCCGTCGCCGCGACGGCGCAGATCGTGTTCTTCCTGATCGGCGCCATGACGATCGTCGAGGTAATCGACGCTCACGACGGCTTCGAGGTCATCACCTCGCGAATCCACACCACGAGCCAGGTTCAGCTCATGTGGCTGGTTGGATTCGTGGCATTCTTCCTGAGCGCGATCCTGGACAATCTGACGACCACCATCGTCATGGTCTCGCTGGTCCAGAGACTGATCGCCAGGCGCGATGACCGCCTGCTGTTCGCCTCCCTCATCGTCATCGCCGCGAATGCGGGCGGCGCCTGGACGGTGATCGGCGACGTGACCACGACCATGCTCTGGATCGGCGGACAAGTCTCGCCTGTGAACATCATGGGCGCGGTGTTTCCGGCTTCGATCGCCAACCTGCTCGTGCCGCTCGCGTTCATCAGCTTTTCTCTGAGGGGCAAGACGATTGCGCCGCCGCCGAAGGAAGACCGGCTGCAAGAGATCGAGCTGTTCGAGCGCAACTTGATGTTCTTCCTTGGGCTTGGCGTGCTGATCGCCGTGCCCGCCTTCAAGACGCTCACGCATCTGCCGCCCTTCATGGGAGTTCTGCTCGGTCTCGGCGTCGTCTGGCTGGTCGGCGAAATCATTCATCGCGAAAAGGACGAGCACGTGCGAAAGCCTCTCACGCTGGCGCATGCGCTGACCCGGATCGACATGAGCTCGATCGTGTTCTTCGTCGGCATCCTGCTCGCGGTCGCCTGCCTCGAGCATGCCGGCCTCCTGACGATGCTGGCGAGATGGCTGGAAACCACGATCGGCCGCCAGGACATCATCGTCGTCCTGCTCGGCCTGCTCAGCGCCATCATCGACAACGTGCCCCTCGTCGCCGCGACGATGGGCATGTACGACCTCGCGCACTATCCGCCCGACAGCTTCATCTGGGAGTTCATCGCTTATTGCGCCGGCACGGGCGGCTCGATCCTGATCATCGGCTCGGCCGCTGGGGTTGCCGCCATGGGCCTCGAGAAGATCGAGTTCTTCTGGTACGCCCGCCGCATCGCTGGACCGGCACTTGCCGGATATCTGGCCGGGGCCGTGGTCTATATCGCGCAGCACGCCGCGATGCATTGAGCCAGCCGTTCGCCGCAGTTCGACACGTCGAATTAACTCCCCGTTAACGCAATTCTTTAGCTCCTTAAGTCAGCTCTTAAGGATTTATTGCCAGAGATAGAGAATGCAGAAGGCCCGCGTCGGCGTGGGCAGGAATTCGTGTTGCTTGATGAGTAACCCCGCTGAAAAGCCCGAGGTCGTGCAGCTTCCGGCCGAGCCGGCGAGCGTGCCATCGGCGAGCAATCGCCGGGCTGCGGCGCAGCGGGTGCGCGAGGCCCGCGACAAGTTAACGTCGACCAGCGGAACACGGCCCGCCTTCGACAGCGAAATGCTGCGCCAATATGCACAGACGCGACTGTCGGCATCTTACGTCGTGATGTTGCTGGTGGTCGCGACCGGCCTGCTGTTCGGGCTGTGGATGCAGCCGGTTCCAGCGGCGCTCTGGACCGTCGGCATGCTCTGCATCCACGCGGCCATGACCAAGAGCTGCCGCCGCTATCTCGCCGAGCCGGCATTGCCCGCCGTCACGCGCAAATGGCGCACGCGTTTCGTCGTGCTCGACCTGCTCTACGGCCTGTGCTGGATGGCGATCCTGATCCATCCCGTGTTCGACGTCGTCACGGAAACGCTGATGATGTTCCTGATGTTGCTGGTGATCGCAGTATCGAGCATGCTGGCCGCCAATCTGCCAATTGCGGCGCTTGCGGCCACCGCGCCCGTGGCGGTGGCGATGGCGCTGAGCTTTGCGATGAGCGGCTCGCTGGACAATTACATCCTGGCGGCGCTGTCGCTCGCCGCCGAAGGCTATTTCGTGCTTTTGGCGCACCGGCTGCACTCCTCGACCTTCGCGACGCTGGAAGCGCGCGCGGAGAAGGACGCGCTGATCGGCGAACTGGAACAGGCCAAGGCGATCTCGGACGAGGCGCGGCACCGCGCCGAATCCGCCAATGTCGCCAAGTCGCGCTTCCTCGCGCAGATGAGCCACGAGCTGCGCACGCCGCTGAACGCGATCCTCGGTTTCTCCGAGGTGATGAAGAGCGAGATTTTTGGCCCGCATCAGGTCGCCGTCTACAAGGAATATTCCGCCGACATCCATAATTCCGGCGTACATCTGCTCAATCTCATCAACGAGATCCTCGACCTGTCCCGGATCGAGGCCGGCCGTTACGAGCTGAACGAGGAAGCGGTGTCGCTGGTGGGCATCGTCGCCGACTGCCATCATTTGATGAAACTGCGCGCATCGAGCCGCGGCATCACCATCCACGAGGTCTATGAGCAGGCGATGCCGCGGCTGTGGGCCGACGAGCGCGCGATCCGCCAGGTCGTGCTCAATCTGTTGTCCAACTCGATCAAGTTCACCCCGCAGGGCGGCGAGATCTGGCTGAAAGTCGGCTGGACCGCTTCGGGCGGGCAATATCTCTCGGTGAGGGATACCGGCTCGGGCATTCCCGAAGACGAAATCCCGGTCGTGCTCGCCTCCTTCGGCCAAGGCTCGAACTCGATCAAGTCGGCCGAACAGGGCGCAGGCCTCGGCCTTCCCATCGCCAAGAACCTCATCGACATGCACGGTGGCACGTTCACGCTGAAATCGAAACTGCGCATCGGCACCGAGGTGATCGTCACCTTCCCCCCGGAGCGCGTGATGAGCGCGCTTGCGCCGATGACGGAAGAAGCTCCGCCGCTGCAGCCCGACGGCTCCGGTGTCACGGACGAGAGACGGCGGCCGCGCCACAAGCCGATCATGAGTGCAGGCACGGGCTCCTGAGAGATGCTTGCAGAACTGCCCAGCGATCCTTCACTATGCGGGAATGAGCAAAGACACACCGTGCGTCGCCGTCTGCATGATCGACCCCAAGACAAAGCTCTGCTTCGGCTGCGGCCGCACGCTGCCGGAAATCGTGCGCTGGCACGCCATGGAGCGTGCCGAACGGCTCGCGCTCATGGCGCAGCTTCCGGCGCGTATGGCGGATGCGGGACTTTCAGCGATCGGTTCAGCGCCGAAATCCGCCTGACGCCGAGAAACGGAGGCGCGCGATGAGCCGCCTCTTCCTGGTGCTGTTGCTGTTGACCGCGACCGCGGGCGCCGTGGTCGCCTACAGGGATCCCGAGCAGGTCGCTCGGGCCAGCGACACCGTCTCCGATCTCATGCGCCACCGCACCAGCCTGAAGACGCGCGCCGTCGAGGTCCAGCGCAGCCGCGGCGGCGAATTCGCGCTGCAGGCGCGGATCAACGGCGTGCCCGCACCAATGGTGGTCGACACCGGCGCGACCTCCGTCGTGCTCACCTACGAGACCGCAAAGGCAGCGGGCCTCCCGCTGGAACTGCTCGACTATGACGTTGACGTCGAAACTGCCGGTGGCCGCACCAAGGCGGCGCGCCTGACGCTGGACCGGCTCGCGATCGGCAAGCTCGTCGAGCGCTCGGTGCCTGCACTGGTGGTGCCGCACGGCACGATGAAGACCAACCTGCTCGGCATGACCTTCCTCGACCGACTCGAGCGCTGGGAAGTCCGCGCCGACCGCCTGATGCTGCACGGATATCCCTAGACCCAAGCGACGCGGCCCGACGCCCGAAAGATCGTGGGTGTGGCATTTCCGGCTATTTACAAACCGTCTGGTCGGTTTATAACGAAACCCATCCCGGATCGGGGTTTGGATAATGCTGCGTTCGTGACGCGGCCCAGTGGGAGATTGAGAGTTATGACTGCCAGAGCCGCACCACGTCGCACGATTTGCGCCCTGCCCTTTGCCGTCGTGCTGACCGCAGGCGGCGCGAGCGCCGCCGACCTTTCGGCGCGCTATGCCGCGCCCGCCTCCGCCTACACGGCGCCGACGCCGGCCTATTCGTGGACCGGCCTCTATGCCGGCTTCAACGCCGGCTATGCCACGAGCGGCGACGATGCCTACAACAACCTCGTGGGCACGAGCGGCGGCAAGGTCAAGGGCGCCACCAGCGGCGTGCAGATCGGCTATAACTACCAGCTCTCGCCGATGTTCGTGGTCGGCATCGAGAACGACTTCGAGGGCGGCGATATCAAGAATCACGACGCGCTCAACAGCGCCGCCGTCAGCGTGCCCTGGTATATGACGGGTCGAGCCCGCGCCGGCATCGCGACGATGGACTCGCGGCTGCTGTTCTTTGGGACCGCGGGTCTTGCGACTGGCGAGTTGAAGGACGGCCCGATCAACAAGATGAAGATGGGCTGGACCGCGGGCGGCGGCGTCGAATGGGCATTTCTGCCCAAATGGTCGGCCAAGGCCGAATATCTCTACACCGACTTCAAGCACGACGATCTGCAGGACTGGAATGCCGCGAAATTCCACAGCGCCCGCGTCGGCGTGAACTACCATTTCGACCTGTTCCGCTGATCCGCCGAACGACGAAGAGCCGGATCGCCGATCCGGCTCTTCGCTTTCAACATTCAGAGGGTGTCGCTATTCCGCGGCTTCCGCCACCGCGCGATCGCCAACACGCGCGATCGCATCACGAAGGACGTCGAGTCCGGCCCCTGGCCTCACGCCATGCTCGGCAAGATGGCGGCGGAAGGCACGCGCGCCAGGCACGGCATGAAACGCACCGACGAAATGCCTGGTGATGGCGTGCAGCCGCATCCCGCGCGCAAGCTGCTCGGCGATGTAGGGCATCATGGCTTCGAATGCGGCCTGCATCGTCGCGTGCGGTGCGGCCTCACCGAAGAACTCCGGATCGACCGCAAGCAGCCGCCACGGATCGTGATAGGCGGCGCGCCCCAGCATCACGCCATCAACGTGGGCGAGATGGGCTCTCGCCTCATCGATGCCCGCGATTCCCCCGTTGATGATGATGGGCACGTTGGGCATTGCCCGCTTGAGACGATAGACACGATCGTAATCGAGCGGCGGGATGTCGCGGTTCTCTTTTGGCGACAGGCCGTTGAGCCAGGCCTTTCGGGCATGCACGATCAGCGCATCAGAACCCGCCGCGACCACTGCGCGCGCCAGGGCATCAAGAGCGACTTCCGGATCCTGATCATCGATGCCGATGCGGCACTTCACCGTCACGGGCACGCGCACGACGCGCTTCATCGCATCCACGCACGAAGCCACCAGTTCGGGCTCGGCCATCAGGCACGCGCCGAAGCGGCCATCCTTTACCCGGTCGGACGGGCAGCCGACGTTGAGGTTGATCTCGTCATAGCCGAAGTCGGCGCCGATCTGCGCCGCGAGAGCAAGTTCGCGCGGATCCGACCCGCCAAGCTGGAGAGCCACCGGATGCTCGCGCGCATCGAACGCCAAGAGCCGCGCCCGGTCGCCATGGATGACCGCGCCGGTCGTCAGCATCTCCGTATAAAGCAGCGCCCGCCGCGTCAGATGACGGTGGAACACCCGGCAATGCCGGTCAGTCCAATCCATCATGGGCGCAACGGAAAATCCACGATCTAACATATTGTTTTCATTAATGTTTATAACCTCTACCGGTCCAATCGACTTTTGATCCGAGGGAAAATCTGAAGCGCTAGAGCTAAAGCATTTTCCTTTCTTTTCAACGGCTTGATCTGATCACCCGATTATTTTCGCCTATTTCGACCCTGCCCGGTACTGCACGGCAGTACCATAATGCCCGTGCAGCACCGCTCCTCGACACAGTGTTTTGGCCACGCCCAACTAGCTCTGAATCAAGGCGACGTCGACCAGACCTTTCGGTTTGTGGTGGCCGCCGCCAATCATGCCGATCGCCTCACGCGGCATATTTGAGAACGCGGCAAGCCTCTCGATCCATTGATCCATGAGCTGACGGCGATGGACGAGCACCAAAGTATTCCGCCCGCGTTCGGCCAGCATCCGGATGGCTAAGATCGTCTTTCCGAACGCCGTCGTTGCCGCGAGCACGCCGGTATCATGCAGCAACAGGATGCGGGATTCACGGCCAGAGCCGCATTCCCTTGGGAAAAAATGGCAAAAGGCATTTGAAAGCCCAAAATGCCGTCTAATCTCTGCATGATGAGTCGGGGGTTAGCTGTGGGCGTTTATTTGTTATCCCTCACCGCCTGCCTGGTCGCGGCGCTCCTCTTTTTGGCGTTCTGCCGATAAGGCCGACAGCGGACACATTTGTTGCCGACAATCCTCAACCGAACGCGGAAATTGCGGTTCCTTGAGGATGGTTTTTGACTGTGCAGGAATGAGCGCATTCACTCCCGCGAGGAGGTGGATGTTTTGCTCGCCTGGATGTTCGCTTTTGTCGTTGCCTTAAGCGTGGCGGTCCTCATTGCTCACGTGATCGACGCGATGCGTACCTGATTGCGCGGTTGCTGAGAGTGCGGGTGTTCGAGTGCGCTTCATGGCCGCTATCGTTCGTGAGCCGGCTAATGGGTCGTCCGCGATTTTGGCGCGGTCAGGTTCGGAGCACCGCCCTTAGCCTTCGGCACGCATTGGGCGGCCTTGCACGCCTCGGTCGCTTGTGCACTCGGCCCGAGATGGTCGGCCAGTACTGACAACAAGCCAGCGACGAAGGCCGCGACCAAGACGCATACCGTGAGGCTAATTGCTCCGCGCAACAGCAGCTGTCTCAATTCGATGACCACCCCGTGTCCCCCGAAAACAAGTCTTGCCCGCCTGGCTGGTATCTCTGAAAATCCTTAAGTCGGTCTTGAGGCCCCCGGAGCTAAGGGTTCTTTAATGCGGACTCGACGCCGATGTCGGGCGCCTAGCTTTCCCGTTTCTGTTGACTTCGCGTTTTACGCTGTCGCGTCGGCGCCACACTTCTTTTGTTCCACGCGGGAACATGCATTCAGGAGTCAACCTCAGAACAAAATTGTGGAATCGTCATCATAACCGGGGCTGGAAGTAGCGATTTATCGACAGTCAATTTTCCCGGATGGCCGCAGGAAGGGGTGGGCCTGCGGCCTTTTCAACTGCATTCATGAAAGCGGGGAATGGTGACGACAGTCATAAAGAATTTGCTTTCGCGGAAGCAAGCGCTTGTTGACCAGCTTAGAAAGACTAGCGCCGCTGACGAGCGAGACAAAATCGAAGGTCAGCTTGAGCAGATCAATACTGCACTTCACTTTCTCAACAAGCCCGAACCGAAGAGCGGAGAATGACTGCGCGGATTTGGGACGACGGCTCTTACGCAGTCATGAACGTCCGTCGCTCGGGCCGTCAATTGGCCTCCATCTTGTCGATCTCTGCCTGATTGAGCGATCCGCAAGGCCTCGCCCAAGTAGGAGGTGATGCTCCTTTCCCTTCCTGGCACAAATTGCATAGTGACCATTTTTAAGAAAGCAACGGCACTATCCATTGTTGTTTGACTTTAATTCTGAGGCGATTTCCATGGTCAAAACAAATTGCTTAGTCGTACGAGCTTATGGCAGGCAGCTGGATCTACTGCGCGCAGAGGCTTCCCGTATTGCACGGGGAAGCAAGCTTGATTGGTGGATCGAGCGAGCCGATATCGGAACGCGCTTTTACTTCGAGGATGCTGAGGCGAAACGGGCCTTTGCTTCAATCTGCGAAAGCTTCGCCGTTTCGTGCAGCGATTCCTAAACCACCGCCATCACAACCGATCGCATCCGCCGCCGGCACTGATGAAAAGCCGGCGCGGCATCCTGCTGTGGCGATTGCCGCCCCTCGTCCTTGGTGAGCCTCGCAAAGGAGATGGCTTTCCGAAATCCCTCTTGGACAGGCTTTGTCCGATATCGTCCTCAGGCTTCGGCTATATGTCGATCTTGAGGAATAACGGTCATACCGCAAGTTGTCTGATCGCCCGGTCACCGCCTATGGCGACCACCCCATGACCAGGCGCGAGCAACCCGGTCCCACGGGCGCCATCACGTTCATTCTGATGTAATCGCGAACGCGATCTCCGGATGACGAAACGCCTCCGTGCTTCGTTCGCCAATCCGCGTTAACCCTGACTCTGATCTTGTCCCGTATCCATCCCGGCGAGTTCATTTCTGCCGCTAAGCCGCCTCATTGGATCTCTGCAATCGTCTCCAATTTTTCGCGAGCTCATTTCCGGCGGGCTTTGAGCGAGGCTTCCTCCTCGGACAGCGTGAAATCAGATGAGAGTGGCTCTCATCCTTTTTGGCCTGGGTACACTCGCGGTGATGGAGCTCAAGACACCACCGCGCACGACAAAGCCTGTGAACGATCCGCCTGCTCGGGCGGCCGTTGGCCCATACGATACGCTGACGACGGCGGACCGTCTCGAAATCCCGCACATGCTTGAAGCGCCACCGCAGCCGATCCCGTCGGGCGAAGTGATGCCCCCACCGGATCCAACCTCAATCGTTGCACGAGAGCCCGCGAAGATCGTCGGGCAACGGAGCGCACACGGAGGAAAATCCGTGGTCGTGCTGCCCAGAGCTCGGCCTGAGCAGCGAACTTCCAAGGCAACTGTGAAACTCGACCGCGCCGAACCGGTCGCGGAGCTCAAATCCTGCCCACCAGGTGTCTTCGACGGCCTGCTACGGGCATTGAACCTACCAACGCGATGTCAGACCTAGCGCAAGGATTCCCGTGCAATGAGGTGGCCGACGGCAACGCTGGGTGCCTCGGGCATGGGTCAGAGCAAACACGCCGCCTCGACGAAATCCGTCCCCCTCGCCCGGACGAGCGCGCGTACGTTGTCGCCGCGCGGGACTGGCTGTCGGCGGAATCCATCACGATTGCTCTTGGAGTGGCCATCGGCCTCGCTTTCGTCGCAAGTTTCATCCTGTTTCGCGACGCGCATTTGAACGGGAGATTGGTCGACAAGACGGCCGCAAAGGCATTGGTCGAGCGCATTATCGTCGCCGAGTCCAATGGTGACTCGAATGCCAGCAACAAGCGGTCGAGTGCCACCGGTGCTGCCCAGTTTCTCGATGATACGTGGCTCGAAGCAGTTCGAAAGCACCGACGCGATCTGATCCAGGGGCGCAGCGACAAGGAGGTGTTGGACCTGCGGCGAGATCCCAAGCTTGCGCGAGACATCGCCACGCGACTGGTCGAGGAATATGCCGCGATCCTCAACAAGCGCGGTCTGCCGATCACGGCCGGTTCTCTCTACCTCGCTCATTTCGCGGGACCGGCGGGCGCCGTCGCGCTATTGTCCGGCGCGGAAAGTGCCGATGCGGCTTCCCTTATGGCAGCCGCTGACGCGACAGGTCGGACCACACGCGACAAGCTGGTCAACGCCAATCCCTTCCTCAAGGCACTGACGGTCGCCGACATCAAGGGGTGGGCGGATCGCAAGATGGCGGCAGGCAGTTCGCCAGGACGCTTGTGAGAGCTAAAGAGGTCCCACAACAGCGGAGAGCAAAAACTCCTCCGCCGCGACTTGAGCCGTACCGAGCCCCAATAATAGTAAACCAACCCTTAACCTATCGTTGGCATCTTCCGCTGGTCTGGGTGGCGACCGTCCGATCAAACGGGAGCAAACACCCATGCCCGTCGATATGCTGACTTACGCCGAGCTGGGCGAAAGGCTGAAAATTTCCTCGGAAGCAGCAAGAGCGCTCGTCAAGCGACATCGATTGCCGCGCTCCCGTTCGAACGATGGTAAGACCTTGGTACAGGTCGACCTCAGCGAGATCAATCATTCTCCCATCACGCGCGTACCCCAGCCCCCGGCCGGTGACCAGGTGGTCGGCGCCCTAAAGGAACACATCGCGACTTTGCAGGCGGATCTCATGGAGATGAAGGTAATCGCCGGCGGTCACCGGGCGGACTTCGAAAAAGAGTGCGATCGCACGAGCAAGCTTCTGGCGGAGTTGCTGAAAGCAAACAGTGAAGCTACTGCAGCCCGAGAGAAAGCCGCCCTCCTGGAGGGAACACTGTCGCCTGTAGGGCCGGCCTGGTGGCGGCGACTGACAAAGACTTTGACGCAGATCCCGCTGGGTGCTGTTCGGCGAAATCGGTCGTTACCGAGTCACGCAGTTGTCGCCCGCGGAGAGAAAAAGCAAGACGTCGCTAGCGCGGTTTGAGGGCCCATAGCCCAGCAACACCAGAACGGACAAATCCATCCGGCGGCCGGTTCCATGCGCGAATGGGAGCGATCGGACCAAAGCCTTATCGACGGCCAACGCCGCGGGCCCAGCGCTTCTAGTCTGTCTTGGCCTCATGCGCACGGATCAGCGCGAGATTTTTCAGAATGCGCTCGGCCAATGACTCCTGTTCACCGTCGCTCTCGCGATGCGAACGTTCGCTTGCCTCATGGTTTGCGAGGTCCTTGCGGTCGTTATCTACCGCCCAACGCAGCCGTCCGATGGATTTCATCGAATTTGCCCGCCACAATTTGCCCATATCGGCGGCCCGGCACACTGCCCCCGCCGAAACGTGTGCCGGGCCTAGCCAGTCTCCGCTGGTCGAATCCTGACCGGCCAGTGTCTATATTGGGGCAACAATGTGATTTTGGGAATTGCTTGGCTGCAACACTCGATAGATTTCAGCAGGCCGCCACCAGCAAGTTCGGCACGGCCACGACGCCCGCAATGTGGGGCGCTCCATTGCGAGGAGCGTTTAGTCTTATTCTAGGCTGATTCCGACGCAACGCTTAAGTCGTGCGACGCTCGGGACAAACCGGCATGATCAGGATTATTGCCGTTTGCATCATATGCGTGGTTGGCGTGGTTTCCCCGCTCGGCCCCAGCCGTGCGCCCGCACCCGCTACCAAAGTTGGCATGGCGTCGGATTTTCCGGTGGTCAGCGGTAATAAAAGCGATCGGCTTCCGGTCCACACCGAAGCAATCGGTCAGAATGTCACTGTCGAGGCGGATGAGCCGGCGGTACCGACACCCCAAATCGCTGCTGCTCCGCCGCTGGCCGCCGAACCCAAGGTGGATCGAAAGCTGCCTGAGTTTATTCCTCGTCACTGGCACGATCCGACGGCTTCTAGAAACAAGATCCAAAACCGCGGTACCGCTGAGGCCAAGAGGCCACAGACACGTCCGATCGAAAAGCCAAAGCAGGTGACCGAAGTGAAAAACTGCAGTTCAGATGGGCTCGCCCCCCTTCTGCGGCAGCTCAATCTGCAGCCGCCCTGCGACTGACGGGTTTCAACGCAGAGCACATCGCAAATCCAACGTGCCGCTCATTTTTTGTGAGTGCGATGCACAGCATCGAACCGACTATACCTTGTCGGTTGCAACCAAAAACTCCAACGAAAGGCAACTCCGGAATGTGTTTCTTGCTGCGGTGCGCCTAAGCATCGCGCTACATCATCGTTCGCGACTTGACCGTCACTCTAGACCGCAGATTTTGGTGGTACATGCGAAAACCCACGTCGTTTCAGCGCCGTTGGCCGCTTGGCGCGCTGCTCGTTGCTTTTGCCTTGGTCGTCACGCTGTCGGTTTCGACCGCGCACGCCATCGAGGGTGCCCACAAGGTCGGCGTGGTGTCCTTTGGCCTTTTCGGCGATCAAGACGTGTTTCGAAGCGAGGCGACCGGTGCAGCCCAGGTCGTCGCCGATCGTTTCGAAGTTGGCCCGATCGAGGTGCAGTACAATTCGAAGAAAGGTGGCAGCGCTACTGTCGAAACGCTGGCCAGGTCGTTGCAGGTCGCGGCCGGCCGCCTGGACGCCCAGAAAGACGTGTTGTTCTTGATTCTCACTTCGCATGGCTCGCCCGACGGCCTTGCAATCAAGGCTGGGCGGCTTGGGCAAACGCTTACGCCATCCCGTCTCGCCGAGATGCTTGGAAAGACCGGCGTGCGCCACAAGGTGGTAATTATCTCAGCCTGCTACTCTGGAGTCTTCATCCCTCGTCTCGCGAATCCCGATGTCTTGGTCATTACAGCGGCCGACGCCGATCATCCGTCGTTCGGCTGTGAGGACAAGGCGAAGTGGACTTATTTCGGTGACGCCTTCTTCAACGTCGCGCTCCGTCGAGCCGAAAGTCTGAAAGATGCATTTGCCAGTGCGCGCGCGCTCGTCAGGAGGCGAGAGCTGCGTGAGCATTTCGAGCCGTCGAATCCCCTGATGGCAGGTGGCGAAAACGTGCAGCCATTGCTGGTTGCGCGTCCTTGAAACGATCGGCCACGCTCGTGATAGCCACGCCAGCTGCCTCCGGTCCCATCGACTAGCTTGCCGTGGACCGTCGCATCATGCCTCTGTTGTTGACGTAAAGCGCTTTGAAAGCGGCATGATCGACCTCGTAGCGGTTGCGGTTGGCCTCATTCGGTGCGATTTGCGACACAATCGGGTTAATGCGATCGATATCCTCCGGCACGAAGATCCCGCTGCCTATTCCTGCGAGAAAGGCAGATCCGAGCGCCGCACCCACCGTGTGCCGGCGCACGTTCTGACGTATGCCTGCAATGTCGCTGACGCATTGTGTCCACAGAGGATTCTGTACGCCGCCTCCGGTCGCATAAATACTTCGAGCCGGCTGCATTTCGGCAAAGCTGTCGAGATTATGCCGGGTTGCGTGGCCAATTCCCTCGATCAGCGCACGATAGACATCGCCGCGGTGGTGCGCGAGCGTCAGGCCGAAGATCAGTCCCTTGGCTTGCGGATCGTTGATTGGTGTTCGCTCACCACTGAAATACGGAAGCATCAAAATGCCGTTGGCGCCCGGCGGGCTTTTGAGCGCCTCTTCCATCAGCGTCTGGAAGGATGCATCCTCGTCGGAGAGTCCAGTCATTTCCTTGCGAAACCACTGGGTTAGACCGCCACCAGTCGCAAGACCGCCCATGACACTCCAGGTGTTCTCGAACAGAAACGGCGCAGCCCAGAAACGGGGGTCGACGACGAGTTCGGCATTGACCTGGATGAAGAAGGCCGTAGTGCCGTACATGATCATCAAGTCACCCGGCTTTTGCACGCCGACGCTGATCGCTTCGCTTGCCGCATCGATGGTGCCAGCGATCACAGCCGTGCCAGCGGCGAGCCCAGTTTCCGCTGCGGCTTCAGTGCTCACATGGCCGACAATCTCCGTTGTCCAGGCGATTTGAGGTAGCCAGTCGACCGGGCAAATCCGTTCGATCGTCTCGTCATGCCAACCTTTGGCGGCAAGGTCATAGAACGGCGTGTAGCAGGACGCGCCGTAGTGATCGACGACCCACCGTCCTGTCAATCGGTGAACGATAAAGGTAGGACAGCCGACGATCCGCCCAGTTTTGCGGAAAGTGTCAGGCTCATGCTTTGCAAGCCATCGGACCTTCGGACCGACAGACTGTGTCGTCAGCGGATTGCCGGTTCGGGCCAGCACGGCCGGTGCGCCGAGTTCAGCATTGAGCTCTTCGATTTCGGCTTCGGCGCGTGTATCTACGCCATACAGGATCGCTGGGCGTAGGGGCTTACCGGCTTCAGTCACAGGCAGCGCACAGGGGCCAATCCCGCTGCACCCGACCGCGGCAACCGCAGCCGGATTGATCCCACTGTCCAGGATCAGGCGCTGGCTCAGCGCGCGAAAGCCATCCCACCAATCCTGCAGGGCGTCATGTTCAGCGAGTCCTGGCCCCGGCACTCGCATGTCGTGCTTGCGCTGCGCTGTTGCCCGAATAGTACCGGACTCATCAAGCAGGACGCCTTTGCTGGAATAACTGCCAATATCGATGCCTAGGAGGTGCCGCATGAATATCTCCTCCGTTTGAAGGAGAAGCCTGCTTTCATATCGCGCAGAGCCAGTGCAAGCAGTGCCGCTATCTGTTCAAGATCGGCAAGGTCGCAGGTTTCGATCGGCGCATGCGTGTAGCGTGTCGGATAGCCAATATCGATGGAGGGAATTCCTTCGCCCACGAGCTGAACGTAGGAGGAATCCGTGAGGCAGCCGGTATGAGCGCTGCGCTGGATGGGCATGCCGACGCGGCTAGCTGTCTCCACAAGATGATTGAGGAGCGCAGGATGGGCAAGCGTACCATTGAGCGTGCCGCGCCCGTGGAAGCTGTAGAGGCCAAGCGCCGGACCGCCGCCAAGCTGCAGTTCGCCGCGCTCCGCGAGATCAGGCGTATCGGAGGCGACCATGATGTCGATCGAAATGGCCGCATCTGGCCTGAGACGCCCGGCCGCAAGCATGGCGCCGCGCAGGTTGAACTCCTCTTGCACCGAAAAAACCGCATGCAGCGTAGCTGGAACCGGTTCATCCAAAAGCCTTTGCACAAGGTCCATCAGCGCGGCACAACCGGCACGGTCGTCGATTGCCGTTCCGGACACGCGTGTGCCGGCCAATCGTTCGAAAGCGGGCCAGTAGGTGACTGGCGCACCGATGTCGACGCCGAGGGCGCGCACCTCTTCTGCCGATCTGGCGCCGAGATCGAGGAAGAGCTTGTCATAGCCGAGCACCTGGCCCTTTTCGTCTTGCGGCGTGGCATGGTGCGCCTTGATGCCGACGACGCAGGGGATCTGCCTGCCATGCTTGCTCATGATCACCAATCGCAAGCCCGGCAGCACCCGTTCGGGCACGCCCCCGAGCCGTTCCACCCGAACGAAACCGTTCGCTTCAATCCGTCGTACCAAGAGGCCAAGCTGATCGGTGTGGGCGAAGACCATCACCGATGGAGCTGCGGAGTCTGTCCCCTTCACCGTGAGGGTCAAATTCCCGAACGCATCGCCGTGGCTCTCGACGCGGGGGTCGATAAAGGCGGCCCGGATGTAGTCGCTTACCGGATCTTCGTAGCCGGAAAGACCAGGTATCAGGCAGAGCTCTTTGGTCCATGCCTCGATGCGAGTGAGGCTGCGTTGGTCAATCGTCACTTTGGTCCAATCTGGTCCGGTACCGGACCTTTGCTGTTCATCAGATCTGGATCGAGCCGGCGCCGTGGGCTGCCGGACCCGGCGACATTTCTTATGCGACCGCGGGCAAGGCAGAGCGGATCGCTTTGACCTTGTCCATGAAGGCCTGAACACGCGCTGGATCGACCGGATTTTCGAAGATGCCGTCGACTTTGAATGTCGATCCCACGACTGCCCCGTCCGAAACGGCGAGCTGGCGTTCGATATTGTCGATCCGGCAACCCGTGTTGCAAAGCACGGCTGTGCCCGGCACGGCCGCTTTGACCGTGGAAAGGACCTGGGTGTCTGTTTCGGCGCCAGCGGTGAGGCCGGACACGCAGATGGCGTCGGGCCGGTTGTTGAAGGCGGTCGAGCGGGCGATATCCGCAATCGAGCGATTGCCCAGATAGGCAGCGGCTTCGGGCACGATGTTGAACAGAAGCCTGAGCTTCGGGGCCAGCCTTGCCTTGTGGCGCGCTATTTCACCGACATTGGTATTCCACAGCCCGAAATCGCTGGCGTAGACCCCGCTCATGATCTCACGGATGAAGCTTGCTCCGGTGGCGGCCGCAAGATCGATCGAGGCAATGGGATCCCACAAGACGTTGACGCCAAACGGTACCTTGATGAAGCGCATGAGCTCACCGATGACGCGTGCCATCGCCACGGTGGTTTCGGGACGCACCTTGGTCAGATAAGGCAGGCTGAACTCGTTGGAAAACATTACAGCGTCGGCACCGCCGTTCTGAAGGTGGTCGAGATCGGCAAGGGCCATTTCGACCACTCTGCTCATGCCGCCGGCCGCATCGTATCCGGGATCGCCGGGCAATGCCTGCAAGTGGCACATGGCGATGATCGGTTTGTCGACATGAAAGGTTTCCTTGAGCCACTGCATGAGCGTGTCCTCTCGATTTTTATGCCGCTTAAGACGCGTCGTTTCCGGAGAGCAGGGCAAAGAGGCCCTAAGTTATAATCTTCCGTAGGTGGACGTCAGCCAAGACCACCTTACGTCCCGTCCATCATGGCGCTTATTGACAGTGGCATCAGCAGGACCTAGCGTACCCTGGTATACTAGGTATACCAATGTCCCCTCAGCTCAAACGATCGCGTCTCTTTGAGCAGGTCGTCGATATCCTCGAGCAGAGGATACGCGATCGGGAATTGGTGGCCGGCGCCGAGCTGCCATCAGAACGTCAGCTCATGGCGGAGTTTGGCGTTGGCCGGACAGCCATCCGCGAGGCACTGTTTCATCTGCAGCGCACGGGGCTCGTTGATCTTCGGGCGGGGTCGCGGGCACGGGTCACAGCGCCGAGTGCTGAAGTCGTTATGACGTCGCTGTCGAGCAGTGCAAAATATCTGCTCTCCGATGACAACGGCATCCGTCATTTCCAGGATGCGCGCGCCCTCTTTGAGACCGGCCTGGCACGTGATGCTGCACGCAACGCCACAGCAAAAGATATCCGCTACCTGAGCGATGCGCTTGACGCGAACTACAAGTCCATTGGCGACGTCCAACGCTTTGAGGACTCGGATATCACATTTCACTACGCGATCGCTACGATCCCCAAGAATCCCATCTATGTGGTCATGCACCGAGCCATCATCGATTGGCTCGTCGACCAGAGACGTGTGACGCTCAGCTATCCCAGCCAGAACCGGGTCGCCTTCGACGCGCATGTCGCGATCTTCGAAGCGATCAAGGCACACGATCCGGAACTTGCCGACGCCCGCATGCGCTCGCACCTCGATCAGGTTGGCAAGCTCTACTGGAAGGTCCGGAGGGCGGGCAAATGAATGGTTTGTCGACAGGACTAGCGCCGACCTGATCATGAACAAGAACGTCGACTGGGTTTGATCTCCACTTCAAGGGATCGAACAACAGACCAAACGGGAGGATGAACAATGGCTCGTGCCGGACTCAAGCAAATGACCCGCACGCCAGAGGCCAAGCTTGGTCATTTCATCGTCGAGTTTGCCACTCCGGGAATCGGCCATATCCTCAAACAAGCGGGCTGCGATTTCGCGCTTTTCGACCTGGAGCATTCGGGCTTCGGCTTCGAAACCGTCAAGAGTTCTGCGCGCTACTTTGAAGCCGCAGGGTTGCCGGCCATCGTCCGCGTGCCATCAAAGGAATATCACCATATCGCGCGCGCCTGCGACGCGGGCGCGGAAGGAATCATGATCCCGATGGTCAGTACTGCCGCAGAAGCGGAGGCCGTCGTCAATTGCATGAAATACTATCCGGATGGGCGACGTGGCGTTGCCTTGAGTATTGCGCATGATGCCTATGGGCAAGGCCCGGTGCCCGAGAAGCTTGCGGCTGCCAACGAGCGGACAACGCTGTTCTGCCAGATCGAGACCGCTGAAGGCGCCGAAAATGCCGACGGGATTGCTGCTGTCGATGGCGTCGACTGCCTGTGGATCGGCCATTTCGACTTGTCAGTATCGCTTGGCATCCCCGGCCAGTTCGACCATCCGAAATTTCTGAAGGCGGTCGAGCAGACGATTGCGGCCGCCAAGAAGCACAAGAAGGCACTGGGCCGCCTGGTACCGACGACCGAGGTCGGCATAGCGCTCTACAAGCAGGGCTTCGATTTTTGCTGCTATTCTGGCGACGTTTGGGTGCTCCGGGATGCGCTGACGGCCGCAATCACCACCTTGCGGAAGGGATGCATGCCATGAACGCGCCATTCCGTGTTGCCCTTTCAGGCGATTTCAGGAAGGCCGACGGCTCCGCCGTCTACCCCGATTTCGATCTGAAGCCTCTGCTGGAGGCCCGCGGTGTGGAAATGACGTATTTGGATGACGCCAACCCTCTGCGCAGCAGCGATCTTGAAGACTTCGACGCACTCATCCTGCTGGCTCACCGCTTTGCGCCCGGGAGCGCCCCCAAAAACGGCAGGCTCAGCATCATAGCCCGCTTCGGCGTCGGCTATGACACCGTGGATGTGCCAACCTGTACCGCCGCGGACATTGCGTTGGCGATCACGCCGGACGGCGTACGCCGCCCTGTCGCTGTGTCGATCATGACCTTCATTCTGGCACTCACCGGAAAGCTGATGGTCAAGGACAGGCTTGCCCGACAAGGGCCACCGGGTTTTGCCGCGCGTGGCGGACATATGGGCTTTGGCCTGGTCGGCAAGGTGCTGGGTTCGATCGGCATCGGCAATATTGGGGCCGAGTTGTTCCGGCTCGCCAAGCCGTTCGACATGAGGTTCATCGCGCACGACCCACTTGCGGATACCAAGCTGGCCGCCGCGCTGGGAGTCGAGCTCGTCGGTCTCGACGATTTGTTCGCCCGTGCCGACATCGTTACGGTGAACTGTCCACTGACGGCCGAGACGCGCCACCTCGTGAACGCCGACCGTCTCGCCCTGATGAAGAATACCGCCTTCTTCATCAATACCGCACGCGGACCAATCGTCGATCAAAAAGCGCTCACAGACGTCCTCAATAGCAGGCGGATTGCCGGTGCGGCCCTCGATGTATTCGAGCAGGAACCGACCGATCCGTCCGATCCACTGTTCGCGCTCGACAACATCATCGTGACACCTCATGCACTTTGCTGGACCGATCAGTGTTTCGCCGGAAATGGTGCAGCCGATATCAGGGCTGTGCTCGACATTCAGCAAGGGCGAATCCCGCGCGGTATCGTCAATCGCGCGGTACTCGAGAAACCGAATTTCCAGCGCAAACTAGAGGAGTACCGCCGCCAATTTGAGAATTGAGAATTCCTCGCCGCAAACGAGCGAGGGACATTTGAAATGTCAATCAAGGAACGGGAGGACACGATGATCAATAGACGTGATTTCGGAAAGATCAGTCTGGGCGCCGGCCTCGTCGCGACAATGGGACGACCGGCATGGGCCGCCTCGGCTGCCGACACCGCCGTCAAGGCCGCCCAGCAATACAAGGGACGTACGATCACGATCGTCTGGGAGGCAGGACTTCAGTCGCTCGATCCCACTCACTTCTCAGGTCCGAAGTGGAAAGAGCTGACCGGAATCGATGTGAAGGTGATCGAGGTCGCAACTGCCGAGATGTTCACCAAGATCATGCAGGACTACAAGTCGGGAGCCGGCGCCTATGACGCGCTCAACGTCATACCTGCCTGGATGCCCGATCTTGCCCAAGCCGGGGCGCTTGAGGTGCTTGACCCCTATGTCGAGAAATACGGTTACGCCTCCGAGCTGCAGACGATTGCGCCGACCTACCGCGACAACCAGATGAAAGTGAGCGGCAAGATCTACGGCTTCCCCGACGATGGCGACGTGTTCCTGATGTACTATCGGCGCGACCTCTTCGAGGATCCAGCCGTACAGAAGGCTTTCAAGGAGAAGACAGGCAAGGACCTCGCGGTGCCGAAGACATGGGCGGATTTCGATGTCGTCGGAGCTGGTCTTACGGACATCCTAAAGGACAAAGGTATCTACGGCGCCTCCTTCTTCCGACAGCCTCCTTACGCCATGTACATGTTCGAGGAACGCTTCCGCAATGAGGGCGGCAAGTTCTTCGATGCCGACACCATGAAGGCCACGATCAACTCTGATGTTGGCGTCAAAGTCTTCACTGCCATGCGCAACGAGAACAAATTCATGCCGCCCGGCGTGGAGCAGTTCGGCTTCGTTGAGAATCTCGCGACTTTCCTGCAAGGCCAGTCGGCCATGACGATTTCCTGGCCACCCTACGGGCGCTGGGCCGAGGGATATGGTACGGACCAAGAGGCACTCAACTGGGTCCCAAAAACCACCATAGCTGGCAAAGTAGGCTATGCCTTGCCACCGGGAGGACACCCCGAGCTCGCCGCCGGCTTTGCCTTGTCGATTTCGTCCACCTCGAAGAACAAGGATGCAGCCTATCTGTTCATCCAATGGCTCAACAGCGAAGATGTGAGCCGTCAGCGCGTTCAGCTTCCCTATACGCTACGCGATCCGTTCCGCGACTCGCACTATGCGGATCCTGGCTATCTCGCTCTGTGGCCAAACGCCAAGGACTATCTGGCAGCCTTGAAACAGGCATCGCAGACGGGCCTTCTCGATCTGTCGCTGCTACAAACCGATAAATATGAGGAGGTCATGCGCCAGGCGATCTCAAAGCTCTGGGCGGGCGACGATCCGAAGACGATCCTCAATGCAGCGGCAACCCAGTGGGACGAGATCACCCAGAAAATCGGCGTCGACAAGCAGAAGATGGTCTATGCGGCCTGGGCCGCCGAGTCCGGCGCCTATCCGAAAATGTAGGCATGCCGCTCTCCTCTCCTCTCCCGCCTTCCAGCGGGAGAGGCTCCGCCCGCTGTCGACGACGGCACGAGACCAAAGCGGAACGTATCCCGACTTCAGCCATGGCCGCCATCGCCCATCCCGACCGCAACTTCAGATACTGGCTGATTTCGCCGGCCATCTTTCTGCTGTTGTTGATCGGCCTGTTTCCACTGATCTTCTCGCTGGTGGTCAGCTTCATGCGCGTCACCATGCTGGAGACTGACACATCCTTTGCCGGACTGGTGAACTACGTTCAGCTCTTTCATGACGCGAGACTATGGCAGTCACTCCTCCACACCGTGCTTGTCATGGTCATAGCCCTTCCTATCGAACTGCTCCTCGGCCTCGCCATGGCCTATCTGTTC